>JBGSIG010000295.1:0-5583 GCA_041742655.1 Ferruginibacter sp.
ATGGTATTTGTGCATCACGGTGTGTATTTATCAGAAGGTATAAATTTTAAATATTTAAATATCAAAAACTTTTGTTTAGCAGTTTGGCAGATCGTAATTTCATGGCTTATTTAGTTTTATCATTATTTAACAACATACCTAAACCCGGTTGTTTATGGATTTAATCAAAAGCACTTTCAAATCGAAGGCTGATATAGTTGGAGCAGAAATTAAGGAAATGCTTAAAGAGCATGGAAACAAGAAGATCGGGGAAGTAACGCTTAGCCAGGTTTACCAGGGAATGAGAGGCATTACGGGGCTGGTTACTGAAACCTCGCTGCTGGATGCGCAGGAAGGTATCAGGTTCAGAGGCTATACAATACCTGAATTGCAGGAAAAATTACCCAAGGCACCGGGTGGATCCGAGCCACTACCCGAAGGTTTGTTCCATCTGATGTTACTCGGCAATCTGCCATCTCAGGCGGATGTTGATCATATCACGTCTGTGATACAACGAAGAAGCCATGTTCCCAATCACGTTTTTGCTACTATTGAAGCTACGCCGATCACCACTCATCCAATGACGCAATTTGTTATTGCCATTATGGCCTTACAAACCGAAAGCAGTTTTTCAAGACAGTATGCTGCGGGGATGAGTAAGAAAGATTATTGGGGAGCTACTTTTGATGATGCGATAGATTTAATAGCACGTCTGCCAAGGGTTGCTGCTTACATCTACAGACGTAAATACAAAAATGGCGATCACATACAACCAAATGGTTTATTAGACTGGTCGGGCAACTTTGCCCACATGATGGGCTATGAAAGTGAGGAATTTAAAGAATTGATGCGTTTATACATGACCATTCACGCCGATCATGAAGGAGGCAATGTTTCTGCGCATACTGTTCATTTGGTGGGCTCGGCCCTAAGCGATCCATACCTTTCATTTGCTGCCGGCATGAACGGCCTTGCCGGACCACTTCACGGGCTGGCAAACCAGGAAGTGATAAAATGGATTTTTGATATGAGGGAGGAATTAGGTGTAGAAACCCCGTCGAAAGAACAGATAGAAGCATATGTTAAGAAAACTTTAAGCGAAGGAAAAGTAGTACCCGGGTATGGCCATGCGGTGTTGCGCAAAACTGACCCACGCTTTACCGCCCAAATGGAATTTGGAAAAAAACATTTACCAAACGACCCACTGGTGAATACCGTGTGGAATATTTATGAAGCTGTGCCACCCGTGCTTCAGGCTCTTGGTAAAGTAAAAAATCCGTGGCCCAATGTAGATGCACACAGCGGCGCATTGCTGGTGCATTACGGCATGGTGGAATATGAATTTTACACCGTATTATTTGGCGTATCAAGATCATTGGGCGTACTGGCAAACCTTTGCTGGGACAGGGCCCTGGGCTTTCCACTGGAACGCCCAAAATCTGTTACCACTGCGCTTGTTAAAAGATGGCTTGACGGAAAGGAAGAAATATGAGTTGGATGAAATACAGCCCATCCCTCTAAATCTTTATCATGATTGTTGTGCTTACTAAAGCTCTTCCCGCAGGGAAGGGTGGAAACAGTGGGCTCCGTATTTTAACTTGAATACCTGTTGCGCTATGGAAAATATAGAAGTAAGTAACAAGGCGAGGCAACAGTTATCTTCAGACCTTTTCCTACCCACAAATATTATTTGTGTTTTTTTGTTCTTCCTGTTTCTTCTTTTGTCCGATTACCGGAGAACAGACTTTTCAACTTTGGTCACCTATGCCTTCTTCTTTATTGCGTTAGTTTTTATTTTGATTTTTTATTGATAAGGCCAACCGTTTATTTCGATTCAACCTCAGTTCACATTAAAAATGTAAAAGGCGATGAAAGTATGATTTCATTTAGTCAACTTGAATCGGTTAAATTCACATTTTTTAATTATGGGTTTTCAAATTATTTCTCGATGTATAAAATAAAGTATTGGGATCAAGGAAGCCTTTCGTCATTTAGGGTCATTGTTAATGATTTCTGGAACCCGATAGCAACCTTTCAAAAGGCAGTTTTAGAAGTTAATCCACGTGTAGCATTTTAAAAAAGCGTATCAGGAAAAAATACAAGACAGTTTCCTGACTAGTATAAAAGTAAACTGGATTGCTTAACTAAAACCATTCATCAGCTTTATCTCGTTCCTGTATAAGATAAGCTTACCATCATTTTCCAGTTGCTTAAGTAAGCGTGATACCACCACCCTTGATGTGGCAAGTTCATCGGCAATAATATGGTGCGATGCCTTAACAACTGAAGATCCGGAAAGGCGTTGTTTCTCTTTTAAATAATCTATCAGGCGTTCGTCTAATTTATGAAAAGCGATGCTTTCTATTGATTTCAGTAATTCTAAAAAACGTTCGTTAAAGCTACGCATGATATAATTTTTCCAGCTTGGGTATTTACATAACCATTCATCTAATTTAATATGGGGTATTGCTAATAATTCAACGTCCTCTTCAGCTACGGCTTTCACTTCACTTTTTTTTGCTTCTACACAGCAACTGTACGCCATAGAGCAACTTTCATTGCTGGACAGATAGTATAGTAGTATTTCTTTTCCGTTTTCATCCATGCGCAATACCTTAATAGTTCCTTTAATAATCAGTGGCATCATGCGCATGTATTTGCCATAATCAATAATAATATCGCCTTCCTTAAAATTTTTAATTTCACCAAACTGGTGCATCTCCTGTACCAGCGCTGGTTCAAATGTGGAATTGAAATTGATGTCTTTATTCATCCTGTTTATTAAAATGATGGTTTAAAATTAGATTGAATTGTTATTTGATTGCCTGCTAAAATTAAGCTTTTATAATTCGCCAATTTTAGCGTACCCAAATAGCTCCCATAAAAAAAGTACTGTTACAGGTGTAACCCATACGACAGTACTTTTTAAATAAGTGTATTATTCAGTTCAATTTATAAACTGGTTCACATGGTTCCATGTGCCGCCATATATTACATTGGCAAAACCATTTTGCTCAAGAATAGCTTTTGCCTGGGAACTTCTGCCACCACTGCGGCAAAACACAATAATATTTTTCTTATTTTTAAATTTTGCCAACTGGGCCGGCACAACATCCAAAGGAATATTTACCGAACCTTTTACATGCCCGTCGGCAAATTCACCGGGGGTTCTCACATCTACTAAATATGCACCCTGGCCAATAATGTCTTTTAAATCTACGGTTTGGCCGCCACCGAATAAGTTTTGAAAAAAGCCCATTTTATTAATTTTAAATTTTGAATTTATTTATTACCCCAACCAATACCGCTTTTTGTATTACACCGCTTTGCCGCCATAGTGGCTTACCATTCCTAAACAAAATCATTGTAGGCACACCTTGAATTTGGTATTCGCCGGCCGCTTGCGGGTTCTTATCCACATCCACTTTTATGATGGTGGCTGCATCGCCGATTTCTTTTTTCACCTCTTTCAGAATTGGCGCCATCATTTTACACGGTCCGCACCACTCTGCCGAAAAATCTACCAGTACCGGTTTATCTGATTGTATCATTTCATTAAATGTCATAGTTATCAATTTTCGTTTTGCTCTTTTAAATCCTGCTTTTTGTCGTCTTTCTTAAACATACCAAATAATAAACCTCCTAACAATGCGCCATAAAGGGTGCTATTCACCGGCCTGGAAGTTATCATGCAGGTGCCGGAAGAACAGCCTATTTGCTGCCAGTACAAATAACCGGCAATGGCACCAACAATTGCACCTGCCACATAAAACTTATTGTTGCTAAACCACTTCTTCATAGCTGATATCTTTTACTGCTTCGGTATTTTTTTTGTTAACAGGTATTGCACAGCCACCAACACTACAGCAGCCTATGTTGAATACGGGCATACTTATAAAAAGCACTCCCAAAATTCCCATTGTCCAATCTTTTACCAATACTGACTGTACAATGATTGCAACACCCAAAACAAGCCTTATAAACCTCATAAAATTCCAATTGCTCAATATATTTTGTTTCATAAAAACTGCTTTATTTATTAATACTGCAAATTTAAATATAACATCAACAGTATTTTGTAACAAAGGTTACAGTACTGCCAATGCTGATTTAAGTAATACAATTACACCCACGCTTAGCAAATGCAAAGATGCCAAGCCTTGAAACGAGCCAACAATATACCAGTTATAAAAGTTAACAAAACCTTAGCTTGATCAGTTCTTCTTAGCGGGGCAGGTATTTGCACCAACTACAGCATACAAAGGGCAAAAGCTAACTACACTTGTAAGCACAAAAATTACTGCTAACACAAGCAATACAATACCTGCAATGCCGGTGACAACATTGGCAAGAAATAAAACTAAAAATAAAGCTGCCAGTACTAAACGAATAATACGATCGGTGTTTCCCATGTTTCTTATCATAAAAATTATTTGTACGCAAGGTAATGTACGCAGTAAAATTTTTGTGCAACTTTAGTTACACTTCTAAAGGTGCACTTTAGATTACTTACCATGGCACATCGGTATAAAAACGTCCTTACGTCTTAACGGCAAAATTCAGGTTAACGCAGCTTTGTCAAAAATCGGTCGGCGTCGCCATTAAAATAATAAAGCTGAATATTTCATGACAACTTATTTACTTTTAGCCCCAAAATCATTTGCCTCTTTGAAGGCAATGAAAATTTATTTTATACCCTTTTTTACGCATAGAACAAATGTCCGGACAATATCACCAACTTGGCGCCACCTTATTTGCCGACATCGTCGGATATACGGCTATGATGCAGCAGGATGAAAATGCAGCAGTCGTGAATGTCAATCGCTTTAGAGAAACAGTAGAAATAATTTCTGATGAACTCAATGGAAAAATAATACAGTTTTATGGCGACGGATGCCTGCTTTTATTCCACAGTTCTTTAGATGCGGTAGAATTTGCAAAATTGCTACAGGACGATCTTGCCGAAGCCCCGGGAATACCGGTTCGCATTGGCATTCACATGGGGGAAGTATTTATGCAGGGCGGAAATATTTTTGGCGATGTGGTGAACATTGCTTCCCGGTTGCAGGCGATGGCACCACCGGGCTGTATTTATATTTCTGAAATAGTGTATAGAAATATTGCCAACAAAAAAGACATGAATGCTGCTTTTGTGAAAGAGGAAATATTGAAAAATGTAAAAATCCCGATTAATATATATGAGGTATTAACCGAAAGCAGCCAGCTATTTGCGCTGCCCGATGCCATCGCAGATAAAGTGGTCAATGCCGCAATAGCCAATAGCATTGCAGTTTTACCCTTTGCAAACTTAAGCATTCACCCCGAACAGGACTATTTTAGCGATGGCCTTACAGAAGATATCATTGCGCAGCTTTCTAAAATAAAAGCATATAAAGTAATTTCCCGTACCTCGGTAACCCGGTACAAAAATTCTTCAAAGTCAATAAAAGAAATTGGCAAAGAGCTGGGAGTAAAATTAATATTAGAGGGCAGTGTTCAACGCTCCGGCGACAAGGTGCGCATTACGGCACAGCTTATCAATGCCATCAATGATGAACATTTGTGGGCCGATTCGTATGACAGGCCGGGGAATGATATTTTTTC
>JBGSIG010000296.1:0-2007 GCA_041742655.1 Ferruginibacter sp.
TCGCGGTTGTCTACCACGTTAACCGAGAAGATACCGGGCTGGCTACCGGAATTGTACCTTCTGAAATTAAATTCGCGTAGGCGTCCATCAGCCTTAATAAGTTTGGTGAACTGTATATTTCTTATAAATGAGAGTTGCATAATGTAGAATTAAAAAATTTAAAAATAGCAATAAACATGCTACAATTTTCAAGCTGTTAAATTTAAAATAACTGGTTCAAATAATTTAATACAAAGGGTTAATTAAGAATAACAGTACCTGTTGGATTGTCCAAAACCCGCTACAGTGGCTGTTGTAGGCCTTCTTGATTTTGTAGAATCAGGGGAGGTGCTAAAAAAACGTTTTGTAGTAGAACAAAAAACTCTTCATTGTGGCATTAACAATGAAGAATATTTTCAGATTTATCTGCTGAAACTTCTCTAAGCATAGTAGTAATTCATTGGTATTAGAGTAATGTTAATCTGTTTACCAGTTGCAAATATAATAATGATAACAGTTGAAACAATAAATAACTCTGTTCCAGATATTCATTTGTGATTATTTTACAAATATGGGCGTAAAAATGGATCCTTTTTTTACCTATGGCTTTTTAGCAGGGCTTTCAATTTTCAAGTCATATCATATCAGGTATATAAATTAGTGGTTTCGTGGCAATGGGCATTCGGAATTAAATTGCATAATGTTCCGATAGGTTATTAAAAAATAAATTAAGGGGGAAATCGGGAATGGAAGCTTTTAGCAATGTTCCACGATAATAACAATTCCAAACTTTCTAATGCCGTAGGCTATCACAAAAAAGGTACTACTTCCGCCATAATTTATTTAGCAGCAGTCCCATTTTGCCGGATACTTCCATACATTTTGTACAGCCTTTATATAATTGTGGCGCTAATGTGGCTGGTGACAGATAATAAAATTGAACGGAAAATTAAAAATGATTGGATCAGTCCTCGGTTTGAAATCAATACTGTCCAAGCAACACTAAGAATAAAAAAGAGTTTTAGCCGATGACCAAAACTCTTATCTGTGTGCTTCTCTGTATGTACCTTAACTATAAATAGTACGGAACAATGGATGTGTTCTCAGTTAAACTTTACACTATCTCTAAGGAGAAGCTTTAAATCTAAACCGTAACAAAATATGATTTAGAATACTGAAATTTGCTTTAAATCTATTAAATCAAATCCAATATTAGGTAGACAAAAAATATGCCAAAATATATAAATAATTTAGAATTTTTCTTACCTGTTAAATTCAGTTTTTAGCTATCCAAACTTCTTTTGCAAGCAGGTAACACCCATTACTTGTTCACTATTCCATTCCACAATTGAAGACTGCCACGGCAATAGTCAAAATCCGTCAATAATAAATTGGTTTTAACACTTATCGATCCACTGCTGCCATTAACCGCTTTATTTTTTTTGTTTTGTTCCTCAATTAAAAATCTTAATTGGTCAATAAATTTATTTTTTTTCGACTCTTCAAAAGCATTAAGCGAAAATAATATTTTGTATTCCCCTTCCCGGCCGCATCCATCCAGCATCCAGCCCTTGATGATATCTTTTTTATTTTGGGCAGTGCATTTTTTTACGAAGTCTTTTAGAAAATCATCAGAAGCTGGGCCGCAACACATACTTCCGAACGACACAACAACATCGTATTTATCCAGCTTAGCAGGCGATGAAGTTTGAGCTGCTAACGACGCATATTGTAAAAGCGCAAAAAATAAAATAATTCTGAATTTCATCTGCAAATTTCTTTTGATACCGTGTGGCAAATGGTTTAGTTTTCAATTATAAAATTGTTGAACAATTACTGGTTCAATCTACCTGGCAATACCGGGAACCACCGGTAAACTTTCATTGCCGTTATCGCCGACGCTTTGTACAGCAAAAAAATAATTGTCTTTTGAATAAGGTAGAATTATTTGTAAACTGTTGGTAAAAATTTTCTTTTGCCAAAAAGCGCTAGTAGTTTCCCGCATTAGAACATAATATCCTTTTGCTT
>JBGSIG010000297.1:0-2414 GCA_041742655.1 Ferruginibacter sp.
TTAAATCGCAGGCACAGGATGATCTAACCAAACTTGCAAAAGATGTAACGGAGTTAATGAATGACACGGCAGTGATAAAACACGGACAGGTTACCACAGCAGCACCACCCATTATGGCCAATAAGTGGAACCAGGTAAACACAAAGTTTTTTACCATGAATATTGGGTTGTGCGTATTACTAGATCATGTTATTTTAATACAGGATAGTAATAATATCGCACAGGTAGGTAAAGTAGAACCGGCCACACAGTTTAGGGCCGATCGTTTTATCATAACAGGCAAGCTGCTTTTTTTTAAAAAAAATCCATGGCGGTATATGGTTAGTCCAACTACAACGGGCTGGATGCGGATGACGGAAAAGTGGCTTTTGATTTTACTGACTGGAATATTGAAATACCCTTCGGCAAATCTGCAGGCTGGCTCACGCTGGGAAAACAAAAAGAAGGCGTAGGGCTTGAATATGTGATGCCCGGAACACAGGGCTTTTTTACAGAACGGGGCAGTGGGGTACCTATGATCGTTCGGCAAAGAAATATTGGTATCCGTTATTCTAACAGTGTATTGAATCAAAGGCTTGCCTACACCGTTGGGGCATTTAACAATTACTGGGAAACCGGGAACTCATTTTCTGAAAATGGTTCACAAATTACTTCCCGTGTAACAGGCCTGGTACATTATACATCAGACCGGAACTTGCTGCATTTTGGTGTTGGTTATCGCTACACAGGATCTACCGATAGCAATCTTAGTTATAAAGGAAAACCCGAAGCCAATACTGCGCCTTCCTTTATTAATACCGGTTCTTTTGCAGCCTGCTCTGCCAATTCTATGATGTTTGAAATGATAACTGTAAAAGGCCCGGTCGCAATCGTGTGTGAATACATGCAGGTATTTGTGAACAGTACCAATAATGGCAATCCATCTTTTTCTTACTGGCAGTTTGGCGGCAGTTGGTTTATTACTGGCGAAAACAGGCGCTATAATAAACAGTCCGGAAACCTTGGAAAACTGATCCCAAAAAATAATTTCAGGTTTAGGAAACATACCGGCCCCGGGGCTATTGAGCTGGGTGCCAGGTATACAAAATCCGATTTTTCTGATGGCATCATACAGGGTGGAAAGTTTGGCCGTTTTACTACAGCCCTTGGCTGGTACCCCAATGCGCATTTTCGTTTTGAAGTGAATTATGGTTATGGAAAACTGGATACTGATAACATAATTGGGAAAACCAGTTTCTGGCAATTCAGGGCGCAGTTTGAATTGTAAATTTTTTAGTATCAATAAATATTAGGCAACAATTTCCCATGTTTGTTTTTGGATTAAGAAGTCATCATCCCTTATAAGATTGATGGCTTTCTTATAGGTGACCTTTTTTAATTCTCCTATTCAGCTTCTCCATGTATTTCGTAGAGTTTATTCTACATCATTGTCATTTATTTTTAATGTGTTTTTCTTTTACCTTACTTTCAATGCTATTTAATTTTCCCGGATTGTTAGCATCTTCAGGCATTCTATTTTAAAATAAAAATCATTTAAAAAATGAAAAGTTTAATCAGTCTCTTATCATTAATGATATTAATTTCCCTTGCATCCTGCAACAATGCAACTGATAAAGCAGCCAGTACTGCTTCTTCTTCCTCCGCAGATGCCATTTATTTTAACGGCGATATTGTAACCATGGAAAGCGATAGCGCTATTTACGTGGAAGCAATAGCAGTGAAAGATGGTAAAATAGTTTTTACCGGCAATAAGGCTGATGCAGAAAAAATGAAAGGGGATAGTACTGTAATGAATGACCTGCAGGGCAAAACACTACTGCCTGGTTTTCTTGACGGGCACAGCCATTTTATGAGTTCCCTGGCCATGACCACACAAGCCAATTGCCAGCCTGCCCCATCCGGAGAAGCAAATGATGTTGCTGGTATTATAAAAGCATTGCAGGCAACCAAAACAAAATTAAATATAAAAGACGGGGAAGTATTGATGGGCTACGGCTATGATGAAAATGCAATGCCTGCAGGAAAACAATTGAACCGGGATGACCTGGATGCAGCATTCCCGAACAACCCGGTGTTGGTATTGCACAACTCTATGCATGGCGCTGTATTGAATTCAAAAGCCATGGAAAAATATGGTATCAGCGCTAAAACAAAAACAGTTCCCGGCGGCATCGTGGTGCGAAAACCCGGCACGCAGGAACCCTATGGATTAATTATGGAAATGAATTACCTGCCCATTTTTGCCGCATTGCCCATACCCGGTATTGAAGAGCAACTGGAACAATTAAAAGCAGGGCAAATGTTTTATGCAGAAGCAGGCATAACAACAGCGCAGGAAGGCGCTACACACATGCCTGAAGTAAGGTTTTTAGAACTTGGTGCAAAAGAAAATAAATTGTTCATCGATGTTATTT
>JBGSIG010000298.1:0-2461 GCA_041742655.1 Ferruginibacter sp.
GCTCTAAACCAACTGAGCTATGCTCCCAATATTTCCCGAAAAATCCTCCTCACCTAAAACGCACCTCCCTTTTTTCGGATGGCAAAGATAAGGGTAAAATGTTTTCTGCAAAATTATTTTCTGCCTCTGTTAAAGAAATAGTTTTTACCGCAGATTATTTCTTTAATTCAACTGTAAGGCGGGCAAGCGGTATGCTTGAGAATCATAAACAAACAGTTCATCAATTTCTATTGTCCAGTAGTTGTGTAAACTTGATTTGGCAAGATATTCTTCCACTTCCTTTTTATCGAGAGCGCTTATGATCATCCATGAACGTTGCGTTTCCATGCTTACCGAATAATAATCTATAATGCTTTTATCTATCAGGTCGTTAATATATGCCCGGTGTGTGGGTACCAGCTTCATAAATTCTTCATCTATATAAAACCGGATGGTGACCTGGAATTTTTTATACTGATCGTCTTTTAAATTTTCCATTCAACAATATTATTTACCCACTCTTTTTTGTGCGGAGCAGTTATTTTTATATAGTTATCGGTGTAGCCTTCTACCATGCCGTTTTTACCAGGGTTTTCAAATAAAACTTTTCTTGTTTCACCAATGTGCTGGTTGGTAAAATATTGCATTTTTTGGTAACTGAGGTTACGCAATTGTTTGTTCCTTTCGTGCCTCGTATGCATGGGTACAACTGGCCGTATATCCAGCGCTGCGGTATCGGCCCTTTCCGAATAAGTAAATACATGTAAATACGAAATATCAAGCTGATGTAAAAAATCAAATGTTTCTTTAAAATCATCTGCTGATTCTCCCGGAAAGCCAACAATCACATCTACACCAATAGCACAATGTGGCATCAGTGTTTTTATTAAGCCAACTCTTTCCCCATACAATTCTTTTTTGTAACGCCTTCTCATTAAAGAAAGTATTTTGTTACTGCCGCTTTGCAGGGGAATATGAAAATGAGGCATAAACCTTTTGCTGTTGCTAACGAACTCAACAATATTATTGGTTAATAAATTAGGTTCAATAGAAGATATACGATAGCGTTGTACATCATGGATTTCATCCAGTTGTTTAACGAGTTCAAAAAAGCTTTCTTCATTTTTTTTTCCTCCTGCAATGCCTTTACCAAAATCGCCTAAATTAATGCCGGTTAACACAATTTCTTTGGTACCGTTTTCTGCAATTGCCTTCACCTCTGCAACTATTTTTTCAATGCTGTTGCTTCTGCTTTTACCTCTTGCCAAAGGAATGGTGCAAAAAGAACAATTGTAATCACAGCCGTCCTGCACTTTTAAAAATACCCTCGCACGGTCGTTAATAGAATGAGCCGCAGTAAATTCGTTTACATCTTCAATATCGCAACTGCATATTTTGGTGCTGTCACCCTTGGTAATATCTTTTAAATGTTGCGAAATATTAAATTTTTCAGCAGCGCCCAATACAAGATCCACTCCGGGAATTTGTGCAATCTCTTTCGGTTTTAATTGGGCATAGCAACCGGTAATTACAACCATGGCATCAGGTGCTTTTTTTTGTATGCGCCTCACCAGTACACGGCATTCTTTGTCGGCATTGTCCGTTACAGAACATGTGTTTATTACATACACATCTGCAATTTCGTTAAAATCTTTTTTCACAAAACCATCATTTTCCAGCAACCTGCCGATGGTAGAGGTTTCGGAAAAATTTAGTTTGCAGCCGAGCGTATGTAATGCAACTGTTCTGGTCATAAGTGGCAAAGATACAACTTGAAGGTTTTATGTATAAATGCAAAAAGCTGTCATAAGTAGGTGTTGAGTACTTAAGAGGTTTATTTTGAAGCCAAATAAGAACGCCTCAACGCCTTTACGGCAATAAACGGCATTAATAAGTAAATTGCGCTATGTTTAAAAAATATCTTCCCTATTTTGTTTTATTGGCTGCCGGATTTTTGCTTTGGTTCATAAAAAAACACCAGCCGTCAAGTTACCCAAAACAAAAAAACACCACTGTACCAATAACTATAAGTTCCGACAAAAGGGAAGCGCAATTTAACAGAAGCGCTTCTATTATAATTTATAGTAAACATGCCCGGTGCCGGATGGCCTGCAGGCATATTGACGAAAGTGAAGTAAAAGAGATTTTGGCAGAAGGGCAATTGAATACCAATAAAATTCAAGAGGATGAAAGGGGTAAAACGTATCCGTTGGAGGGCGAAACGCACGATCAACAGCGTGTGAGAATAGTTTTTGCGCCAAAGGGAAATGATACCGTTGAAGTTGTTACCTGTATTGATCTGGATAAAGAATGGCCTTGTGATTGCAAATAGAATTTTTGCATTTAGGATACATAAAAAACTGTAAGTTTGCGCTAACGATTGAATTAATAATTTAGCATGAAAATAAAATCCTTTCTGGCAAAACCATTTGCTGGCTATATATATAAGCAAATTAAAAAAGGAATTGAAACTGCGCTGGAC
>JBGSIG010000299.1:0-4591 GCA_041742655.1 Ferruginibacter sp.
TCCCCCATCAGTACTTTTTCGTAGCTTCTTTCAATTCCTGTATAGCCTGCATAGTCGCCCGAAACATAACCTTCATCTGCATGCTTTTCCAGGAATCGGCTGTCAATTTCTGCGGTGTAGCCTAATACATTTGCTGCGGCATCGTAAGGGTAGCTTCTTACAGACCTCTCTTGCATGTAAAAGGCGGGTGCAAATTTATACATTACCTCATTTAACATTGCCATTTTTGCATCGCTTAAAAGCGCCTCAAATATTGCCGGCCTGGTTCTTCCATTTCTCACTATTAAATCAACCAACCGCTTATTAAACTGCTCTTCATCTATTTGCAATATTTTACATAAGGCCAACGTATCTACCCCCTTTAATTTATTGGGTGTAAGCATTAAATCGTAAATAGTTTTGTTTTGCAGAATTGCCCGATTGTGGCGATCGTACACAATACCCCTGTCAGGATAAATTACTTTTCTGAATTTACCCTGGTCGTCTGCCATTATTTTGTACTTGGAAGATACTACCTGCAACATAAACAGTCTTGCAATAATAACGACGAACATTACCGCAAAGATTAATCTTACAACGGTTTTACGGGATTGATTAAAGACGGACAATTTTTATTTTTTTATGATGTTTACGTTTTTTTCTCTTCTATACGCACATTCACACTTTCTTGTTTAAATGCCTGCTTTATAAAGCTTCGCATTTTTACAATATTAAAATTAATAACCGGGTTGTTTGTATTTTTTATTGATAGTAGAAAACCTATTACCAACCTGTGACATCCTGAGCTACACGGTGTTGGTTCTAAATTGTTGTTTTCTCGAAAACATTAACTCTGTAATGATAATTAGAGCCACGCTAAGCAAGGTAGAAAAAGATGTTTTTACAATAAAATCCCACACATTACCAAACTGCAGAGCCTCCAGTAAAAAAAGCCAGCTATTGTGCAATAGCGTTAACACACCGGCATATACCAGGTAAGGCATAAAGCCCCCAAGACTTTTTAAGGAAGGTTCCTCGTAATTGCTCTCAGCTCCTTCGTGGGGTATAAGAATGTTGATTACAAAAGGGCGTATATAAGCAATTAGTACACAGGCAGCCGCATGAAAGCCGGGATTGTGATGAAAACTATCTAACGTAAAGCCCAGTAAAAAACCCAGCAGCATCACAGAAGTTCTGTTAAACTTAAAGGGCAACCATAGAATAAATAAAATATAAACATACGGCTTAGCCATGTAGCTAAGGTGTATTCTGTCCAGCACAAAAAACTGAACTAATATCAGTAGCACAAACCGAATAATATTTTTTACCAATGTACTCATACCATTTTTATGCAGGGCACTTAATTATTGATTTTACTTTTTGCCTTTTCTATTATTGCTTTCACTTCTTCTTTTTGATAATTATCTATAGCATATGCATACTGAAGATTAAAAAAGTTAACTGTTGATTTTATTTTAATGATATAGTTGTTGGACCCTTTGTCTGGCTCAACTGTTTCTACAGTACCTACCAGCAAACCACGTGGAAAGGTAGTTGTAATACCGCTGGTAATTACCGTATCACCTTTGGCTACTTTTACACTTCTTCTAACGTTTATCATTGTTAGATAGTTTGGTTCCTTTCCGTCCCAGATGACGGTGCCACCGCCCAGCGCATCTTTTTTTAGCAATGCATTTATTTTACTGTCTTTATGCAACAAACTCATCACCACCGCATAATTTTCACTTACGTCTGTTATAATGCCCACCACGCCGTTATTGGGGTCTATAACGCCTTCATCCTTCTGTAATTGCTGTGCAGAACCCCTGCCTAAAACAATGAAATTATTTTGGCCGCTTACAGAATTGGAAACCACTTTAGCAGCCTGGTATATCCACTTGCGGTGAGTGCCCAGTGTATCGTACGGAATAGAATCGGTAATTATTTTTGTAACAGTATCAGGAACTTCAAAATTTTCTTTCATCAAATTTCTAAGACGCTCATTGTCTTGTACCAATTGTTGATTGGTTTTTTTTAGCTGCATATAATATTCCACTTTATTATATTGCTCATTAACCCTGCCGGTAACCTCATTCATATACACTGAAGCCACAGCGTAGTGATAGCGGTTATAATGAACAATCAAATAAATACACAATACCTGCAGCAACAGGAAAAAAATTAAATTGAAATACCGACGTATGAAGAGAAAGATATTACCCATGGAGCATTCCTCCAAATCTCTCTACCTGAGAGTAATTTGAGTATATGAAATGTAGCAAAGTTTTCATAACAAAAGAACTTAAAAAAACTTACGGTTACAGGACAGTTAAAACTGCTATTGAAGCATTAAACTAACGCATAACAAATGGATACCGGTCGTAGTTTTTTAGTGCAATACCTGTGCCTCTAACCACACTCTTCAGCGGATCATCAGCAACATGTACAGGTAATTTTATTTTAGCGGCAATTCGCTTGTCCAGGCCTCTTAGTAAAGCCCCACCACCTGTAAGGTATAACCCCCTTCGGTAAATATCAGCAGCCAGCTCAGGCGGCGTAGTTTCCAAGGCCTTTAAAATGGCTTCTTCTATTTTAAAAATACTTTTATCCAATGCTTCGGCCACTTCCTGAAAACTTACCATCACCTGCTTTGGTATGCCAGTTACAAGATCCCGGCCGTTAACGGGTATATCATCAGGTGGGTTTTCAAGATCTTTCATTGCTGCTCCTACCTGAATTTTAATCTGCTCGGCTGTACGTTCGCCAATCAGCAAACTATGATAACGACGCAGCGCTTCCATAATATCGGCTGTAAATTCATCGCCGGCTATGCGAATACTCTGATCGCAAACAATACCAGCCAGCGCAATTACTGTAATACCCGTTGTGCCACCACCAATGTCAATAATCATATTACCAACCGGTTCCTCCACATCAATACCAATACCCAATGCTGCAGCCATAGGCTCGTGCAACAAATACACTTCTTTTGCACCCGCCTGTTCGGCACTGTCTCTTACCGCACGTTTTTCTACCTCGGTAATGCTGCTTGGTATACAAATCATCATGCGCCAGCTTGGTGCAAATAATGGCTTTTTAGGGTAGATCATTTTGATCATTTCCCTTATCATTAACTCAGCAGCATTAAAATCTGCTATTACACCGTCTTTTAAAGGACGAACAGTTCTTATGCTTTCGTGGGTTTTTTCGTGCATCATCAATGCCTTTTTACCCACCGCTAAAATATTCTTAGGATTATTTCTGTCAAGGGCAACAATAGAAGGTTCATTTACAACAACTTCATCGTTAAAAATTATCAGGGTATTTGCGGTGCCCAAATCCATGGCAATTTCCTGAGTGAAAAAATTAAAAAGACCCATAATTTAAGTAGAGAAAAAAAGAAAGTAAGTAATGATTGCAAAGTTGAAGTAAATTATTTGAATTAACAATTGCAAATACTTTATTTTTCAACATTTTACAGAAACCTTTTATACAACGCAGAAATCATAAAAACATTGCCTCCCAGTGTTTTGCGGATGTTTTTCATAAAAGCAACACATCCAATTTATTCTTTAATTGGTTATTTTTTGTCATCATTGATTACAATTGACAATAAACTGTTTAATTAATTTTCCCTGAATTCGTAACCGATATCATCTCTGTAATACATTTCGTCAAAATGAATTTGTTCCAGCATGTAATTAGATTGTTCCGCCGCCTCTGCAATGTTGCTGCCGAAAGAAGTCACCGCCAGCACTCTTCCGCCATTGGTAAGTACTTTGTCGTCTTCCTGCCTGGTTCCGGCGTGAAATATTAGCGATCCTTCCAATTGAGTATCCGTTAGTCCGGTGATAACTTTCCCGGTTTCGTGTTCATTTGGATAACCCCCGCTCACCGCCATTACGGTAACTGCAGTTTTTGGATTGGTTTTGATTGTTATTTCGTTTAACCGCTGTTGAGCTGTAGCAGATAAAATTTCTATCAAATCATTTTCAATTCTTGGAATAATTACCTCTGTTTCAGGATCACCAAGGCGGCAATTGTACTCAATAACAAATGGTTCTCCGTCAACATTGATCAACCCTATAAAAACAAAACCTTTATAGTCCAGCGCTTCTTTTTGCAATCCTTCGATGGTAGGCTTTATAATTTTTTGCGACACAATTTCCATATAAGCCTCATTTACAAATGGTACAGGACTAACAGCGCCCATTCCGCCGGTATTTGGCCCCTTGTCTCCTTTGCCGATTCTTTTATAATCTTTTGCCTCGGGCAATACTACATAGTTTTTGCCATCTGTTAGCACAAAAACACTTACCTCAATTCCATCCAAAAATTGCTCTACCACCACCCTTTTGCCCGCTTCGCCAAATTTAGAGTGCTGTATCATCAACTGAAATTCTGCCAGCGCTTCTATATGGTTGGCACAAATAATCACCCCTTTACCCGCGGCAAGACCGTCTGCCTTTAGTACTATCGGCAAGGTGTGATTTTGGATATAAGTAATTCCCTCCTCGTAAGTAGCAGCATTAAACTCTTTATAAGCGGCTGTTGGAATTTTATGCCTGTCCATAAATGATTTGGCAAAAGCCTTGCTGCCCTCTAATTGCGC
>JBGSIG010000300.1:0-10785 GCA_041742655.1 Ferruginibacter sp.
AACATTGCCCGCGGCATTACCGAGGCATGATTTTCTAAAAAATCAACCAGCATTTGCTTATCTTTTTTTCCTGCTTCCCGTACCCAACCTCCTGCAGCTTTATGAATTAAATCCTCCTTATCGTTCAGTAAAATTTCTGCAATTTTAAACGTATCCCTTATATCGCCCTTCCTGATAAAATAATAAGTGCTGACAATTGCAGTCCTTCGTTCCCAGGTATTTTTTGAGCGTGCAAGCTTGTATAAAATATCTCTCGGCTTGTCAAATAAATAGCCCCCTACCACATAGGGCGCCGATCTGTCAACCAAATCCCAATTGTTGATCCTGTTGTGCCGTTGAATATAAAGATCAAATAATTCTTTCCTTTGGGTTTCCATTGTCTTTTTATTTCTTGCCTGAAAATCCATAATACTAACGGCCCCTACCCTTACTTCGTGGATATTGCTTTCGAGCATTTTCGCTATTTCAGCAATTGGCATTTCAACAAACTCTTTTGCCAAAACAAAAACCTGTGCCATTCTGACACCGATAAATTTATCGACTTTACCTAATTCTACTTCGCCTGGTTTAAAATAACGCCGTATCTTTTTTAATTCATCATCAGACTGAAAAGTCTTTAACTTTTCAACAAACTGCTTAGCGTTTAAAGCATCCTTATTTTTGCTCATACACTTGTTTTAAAATCCCACTTGCCTGCAACTTTCATTGAATTCTTTATTTGCTATTTTTCTTCTTAGTTAAGTTTTCCTTCATTCGTATTTTTACAATTTTCCTGACAAGTGCTACCGGCAGCTGTTTGTCGAGAGAAAATTGAATAGTGCCCTTTGAAGTTTTATAACCTTTCAACTCTTCTGCCATATCACCTATCAACGATGCATTACCAGGAAACAGACTGTAGTGATTTTTAAAGCCGGCAAAGTACAGGAGCATACCATGATACCTGTAGGCCGGCATTCCATAGCTGATAAACTCCTCCGCGTCTGGCGCAGTTGTTTTAATTAACTGCCGCATTTTTTCAAGCATAGCCCTTACATTTTCAGGTTGCAACGCAAGGTATGTTTCAACATTTTTTGGAGGAATGTTATTCATAAAATGTGTTTTTTCAATTTATTCATTTAAGCCTTATCATGCATTTTACATCCTTTTCATTCAAATACCATTCCACACAATATCCTTCTGGATCAAGGTCGGGGTTGGTTAAAAGCTCCTGGAAAGCTTTACCAATCGCTGGAATATTCTTCATGAAGTCTAACACAGTCACACAAATGTATTGACCGCTTTTTATCACAATTGTTTCGCATCCAAGGGTTGCTCCCTCTCCGTCCTGCTTTTCTTCTGCCGATGCTTTATATACAATGATTCCATTTTCGGGCCGCGACAATCCAAATAGCTTTCTGCCATTGGTAAATGAAACAAGGGAATGCAAGGTTTCATGGGCCTTTTGTACACCATCAGGAAATGACGTGGCCGTAACACAAAGCACTTTGATTTCATCTTCTAAAATAAAATTGTCCATGGCAAAATATTCTTCTCTTTTTATCTTTCTACGTACTGTTTAAAATTGTTCAAAATTGCCTGCCAGCCGCCTTGTTGCATTTCAACAGGGTTCTCATCTTCCGCATCAAAGGTTTCAATAACTTTGTACTGATCTCCCGCTTTTACGAATTTTATTTTCACATCCCTTCCATCACCCAGCATGTATTCAATTTTTTCATTCTCTTTTATCTCGCTGTAAGTTCCCCAAAAATCAAAACCCATACTGCCATCTTTTGCTTCCATACGGCTGCTAAAATTACCGCCAACACGTAAGTCGTTTGTTGCTGCAGGTGTGCACCAGTTATCAGATGCAAAATTCCAGTTTTTAATATGGTCAGGTTCTGTCCAGTATTTCCAGATCTTTTCTATGGGTGCCGCTATTGCTGCTTCAACTGTTATCGCTGTTTTCATTTTAGTTTCTTTTATTTTTTGCTTTTAATTACAGTACAAAGATCAATGCTGGAAAGGGATTTTACAAGGTGCGAAAACGACATTTTAAAAGGTTGATTCCGACAATAAAGCCACCTATATTTGTTGAATGAAAAATGTATCAATTCTTGTTCCGGAAACAGCAGTGATAGAAGCAATTGCCGATCCTCATTATATGTTTAAAGCTGTTAACCAGTTTCTGCAGGCCACGGGTAAAGAACCGCTGTTTAATGTTCAACTTGTAGGCACAAAGCAAGCCATAAAACTAAGCGATGGATTATTTACAGTTCACACAGATGCATTAATAAATGATGTTAAAAGGACCGACCTTATTTTTATCCCGGCTATAAGCGGCGATATGAAAACTGCCTTGGAGTTAAACAATGATTTATTACCCTGGATTGTTGATCAATATAAAAATGGGGCAGAAGTTGCTTCACTTTGCATTGGAGCATTTTTACTTGCTTCCACCGGCTTGCTTGATGGTAAAAAATGTTCTACGCATTGGAATAGGTACAATGAATTTAGAAATATGTTTCCGGCCGTGGAGCTGGTAGACGGAAGCATCAACACAGAAGAGCATGGTCTTTATTCCAGCGGTGGTGCTAATTCTTACTGGACCTTATTATTGTACCTCGTTGAAAAATATACCGACAGGGATACAGCCATCTTAGCATCGAAATTTTTTGCCGTTGATATAGACAGGCAGAGCCAGTCATCGTTTATGATGTTCAAGGGGCAAAAAGAACATGACGATGGTGAAATAATAAAAGCCCAGGATTTTATTGAGGCAAATTACCAGGAAAAAATTACTGTAGATAAATTAGCCGGGATGGTAGCCATTGGCAGACGAAGTTTTGAAAGAAGGTTTAAGAAAGCCACCAACAATACCGTTATCGAATACATACAACGGGTTAAAATTGAAGCCGCAAAAAGGAGCTTTGAAAGCAGCCTTAAAAATATAAATGAGGTAATGTTTGGCGTAGGATACACTGATACAAAGGCTTTCAGAACTATCTTCAAGAAAATTACCGGCCTCACTCCTATTGAGTACCGCAATAAATATAATAAACAACCTGTAATGGAATCCGTTTGAAATGGTACTGCAACAATGACAACTTATCCTTAAGGGCCGGGAAATTAAATGGTTTTGGCTTTAGACCCCACCGAAATGCAATTTATTTTATCATCCTAAATACCGGCGATCTTTTTGACATAAAGTTAAGGCCGCACTGCCCAAGCAAGTCCATCAGGTACACCACCAACATCAAGTTGGCCGGTAACTTCCAGCGTTATTAAATTGATAACAGCAATATAATTGTCAGCCGAACAGGCAACAAATGCACGAAAGTCAAAAGGGTCCATCAAAATACCAGCGGCGCCACGACCGAGTTTTAGCCGTTTAATTTCTTTACGTGTTTTGGCATCATAAATGGTAAGTTCACCTGTTCGAAGGCTTGAAATAAATACCTGTTTACCATCCGGCGTAAACTTTAGACGGTTAGCGCCAATAACCCCGGCATTAATTTTTGCTAACTGCTTTTTTGCCACAAGATCAATAACGGTAATGGTTCCGTCATCACTTGACGCCGTCCATAATTCATTACCGTCGAGCGACACGTCAAAGCCCTCAGAACCCCTTGCAGTAGGAACAATTGTTTGGGTCCAATCCTCACGTGGCCTGGCATTGGGAGGAGCTCCTTTGCCGGGTGGGATAATGCTATCGCAGAGAATGCTAACTGTTCCGGAAGAAACATTTGTTGTGTAGATTTTTTTACCGTCCGGCGTCACGTAAATCATATGCGTTCTGTCTTGGCCAGTTCCCATGGTCCAGTCAAGTTTGCCGGTCGGGGGATCGTAGCGGCCAACTGATTTGGAACCTTCGGCAGTAAACCATGCCTTGCCATTAACAAATGTTATATCATGCGGTCCAAAAAGCGGCCTTGTATCGATATTGAACAAAGGTTTTTGCGCAACCAGGTCTATTACATTTATTTCATGAAAGGCACCACCTCCATATATACAAACGTATGCAGTCTTTCCATCCGAAGAAGCGATCACTTCGTGTGGATCTTCGCCAACAGGAATACGGGCGATAATATTTAATGTTGCGGGATCTACAATCGCCAGCGTATGGTTGGTTTTTGAAAGGGCCAGCAACGCTCTCCCGGGCGTGGATTGACCCTTGCAGCCTGTTGCTGAATAAAGAATCGCAACCACGAAAACATTTATCGCAATTAGCGGAAACACCTGGCATTTAAAATTTTTCATACCATAAATATTTTATTGTGATAATGATGTTTGCTTACAGGCAACTTGTTTTTGAAGACGCAAACCTGCTAAAAGATAGAAGGAGCAACCTACATACCTGTAAAGTAGAAAAAGTTTGCTACGAACCCAAAACTTTATCAATATATAGTCTATTCAAATTAATAAATTCTAAAAGCACTGCTATTAGTTAACTACGTTTGCAATAAAAAGAAATGTCATTACTACTAAACAGAAATATTTTTGGGGACACTTCTAATGCAGGAAAAGTTTTATCAAAAGCTGAAGCCGAAGAAATATTTACTTCCTGGGTATTAAATCCACGCTTGCAACTGCACATGAAACAGGTAGCGCATTTAATGAAATGCTGGGCGGCTGAAAGAGAATTGCTGAATGAAGCGGATCAGTGGCGGTGGCAAATGGCGGGACTTTTACATGATGCAGACTGGGACCAATGGCCAGAGCAGCATTGCAAAAAAATAATACTGGAACTGGAGGAAAGAAATATTGATCCGGAAATAATACACGCTATAGCAAGCCATGGCCCTTTACATTTTGGTGTGCAGCCTGAAACAAAAATGGATAAGATGTTGTATGCCTTCGATGAGTTAAGTGGATTGATACATGCTTATGCACTGATGCGTCCAAATAATTATGAAGGCATGGATTTAAAAGGAGTAAAAAAAAGATTGAAGGAAAAATCTTTTGCAGCAAATGTTTCAAGGGAAGATATTGATGATGCCTGCAAACGGGCCGATATAACAATTGAAGACCTGGTTGCATTTATTATTCCACGCCAGGCTGCCGTAAAATAAAATAAGAACGCACAGCAATGGTCAACAAATATTAAAAACTTATTATAGTAAAGTGTTTTGCTTTAACGGAAGCCGATGAAATACTTCAACCGGATTCTTTTCTTCAATTTCCTTTATCGCTTTTTCCGCACGATTATTTGCAATCTTCTTTTTGTATTGAAACCATTTTTCTTCATTTATTTTCCGCATAATATTGTCAACGCTGCGCAAAATACCAATGTGCCACAAACCCTTTAATTTAACCGGTAAACTTTTAGCTATTGTTCTTACAGACAAGCCGAAGCCACCTGTGAGGTATTCTATATGATGCCAATATCCACTTGGCATAAATAGGGTATCGCCGTGTTCTAATACGGTGCTCATTCCTTTTACATATTTAAGTCCGGGATATTTTTTATAATCGGGATTGTCTACATCTACAGTAGAGTGTACATTAAACGGTAGCCTGTATAATAATTTTGACTGGTTGGGAGAAAAAAGCCACACCCTTTTTTTGCCATGAAACTGGGTAAGAAATACGTTGCTCATATCAATATCCTGGTGCATCCGTACAATGGATTTTGGCGGCCCGAAAAACATGAATGGAATCTTAATGTACCGCTTGGCAATTGCGGGGTAGTCAAAATCTTTCAATAGTTCTGGCTTGTGTTTAAATACCGGGAATAAAAACAACCGTAAATCTGTAGGTTCCCGCTCAATCAGGTTGAGGTATTCATCAAAGCGCATGGTCACGTTGGGTGCCTGCAATGTTTTGGCAAGGTCTTCCTGGCGGTTTCCAAAAAGCCCTACTTCAATATTGCCCATAGATTCTTTAAAAAATTCCATCGTCCATTTTGTGTACGCAGGATATTGTTTCCACAAACCACGCAACACAACAGGTTTTTGGGGATTATAATAATTTTTATAAAATTCTTCCCTTGTAATCGTCATACCATTTACAACAGGAATTGGAGTTTGTACATCAAGTGCCATACGCATAAATCATTTAAAACCGCGATAAAATTAACAAACTTTTCCTTCCTGCATCAAAAAAGTATCCACTGATGAAATTACTACATTTAAAATGTTGGCTGTGTTACCCTTCCTCCTGTAACATATAGTATCTATCTAAATAAAACTTCATACATACCTAAAATGAAAGAAAAAAATATTAAACAGCTTTGTGTATCTTTCCCCTCAAATGATATCTAAAAAAATATTTCTTAAAAAATAAACATGAAAAAAGTTTTATCAATTGGCGCTGCGTTTCTTTTGATATCTGCGGTAAGCGCACAGTCAATTAACAGGATAATTAAAAAAAAGGAAGTAAGGCGTATTGAAAAAATACTCTCAGCTGATGACATGGAAGGCAGGCGAACATTTACTGAAGGAATTGACAAAGCCTCGGCATTCATTGAATCGGAATTTAAGAAAACAGGGTTGCAAACTTTTAATGGAGCACCAAATTACAGGCAGGAGTTTTTTATGTACCAGTCTACAACTACCAGTACAAAAATTATTATTAACGGTAGCCCCGTACCTGATTCTTTAGTTGCCAGTTTTTCGTATCAACCAACCGTTTCATTAACAGAAAAAAGTGATGTGGAAGTGGTTAGTATAAAAGCAGGAGAAAAATTCGGGTCCAAATTTTATGAATATTACCAAGGCAAAAAAAACTTACTGGTATTGGTTGATTCAAGTTTTAAAAGCCGTTTAAAAAATATAAGAAAGTTTGAAAAGACTTCCGCTGAGCCGGGGAATAATGCAGTAGTATTTGTTTTTGGTGCTACTGAAGCAACTAGTTTTTCAATTGATATTACCAATGCAATACAAAAAAAATCTTTAAATAATGTAGTAGGTGTTTTACCCGGAAAAAGCAAGCCGGATGAATATGTAATTTATTCAGCACATTACGATCACCTTGGAATTGGGTCTCCCGGCGAAGGTGTGCCACACGATACAAAGGACTCTATTTACAATGGTGCCAATGATGATGCCGCTGGCACTACGGCTGTTTTAATGCTGGCGAAATATTTCAAAAAATTGCACAACAATGAGCGCACAATAATATTTGTAACATTTGTTGCAGAAGAATTGGGAGGCTTTGGTTCTCAGTATTTTTCAAAGCAATTGGCACCGGAGAAAGTAATGGCCATGTTTAATATTGAAATGATAGGCACCGATTCCAAATGGGGACTTAATTCAGCGTATATTACCGGCTTTGAAAAAACAGATATGGGGAAAATATTACAGAAAAATTTAACCGGATCGTCCTTTATATTTTATCCCGATCCCTATCCTGATCAGCAATTATTTTATCGTTCAGACAATGCAACACTTGCCAAATTAGGTGTGCCGGCACATACTATTTCTACCTCCAAAATGGATAACGAGCCAAACTACCACAGAGCAAGTGATGAAATAGGAACGCTTGATATAGGTAATATGACAGAAATAATTAAAGCCATCGCAATAAGTTCTTCCAGTATTATCAGCGGGCAGGATACACCATCTCGGGTGGATACTACGCAATTGAAATAGAGAGTGGTGAGTTGTGAATGCTCAATTGGCAACGGTGAAGACTGCGATATTGGCAAACAATTCGCCATTAATAATTTCCTGCATCATTTTATTTTAATGAAGTGGCCAGGTGCTTTTTCTTTTTTCCGTTCTTTAACTTCTTCAAACCTGGCATCATAATCTTCCCTGATTGTTCCCATCCACCTGTCCCAGATTAAAGTATAGAGACCATAGTTTCCTTTAAAATGCTGGTGGTGCTGGTTGTGGTTTACCGAAGTATTTATCCACCTGCCGATACGGTTTCTGCTAAATCCTTTTGGGTAAAGTTCCCAACCAAGGTGACCGTACACATTGTATACAATCATAAAAATAAAAAACATTGCAAGGTGTAATTTATGTATGGGGATAGTAAAAAGAAAAACGACCACGATCCCCACTTCTCCTAAAGCTTCCAACGGATGAAAGGCATAGGCAGCCCAGGGCGATGGATTTATTGATTTGTGATGAATGAGATGTATCAACCTGAATATTTTGGGGTGATGCATTAGCCGGTGCATCCAGTAAAAATAAGCATCATGCATAAAAAACATGATGGGAAATGCCGCGTAAAAATAAAGCCAGCCGAATTGATGAATGTTGGTATAGTAAGTTGTGTGAGGCCTAATGTTGTTATTAAACAGCAATAAATAAGATACCAGGGAAAAAATAAAAACAGTTAATACAGAAAATCCTATCTCTCTTATATAGTCTTTATTCTTAGGCATTTTCTGCTGAATTTTTTTATACCACCAGCTTCTTTTCATCACTACATAGAATACAAAAAAAGCAATAGCGGCCGAAACCAGGTAGCGAAGACCAATTAATTCCACAAAGAAAAAATATTTAGCAAAATCCATTCACAAATTTACTTCCCTCTCCTTAAATAGCAATGCAAATATTTCTTATGTTTTATCATGGTAATTTTTATTCAACAATTGTACATTTAAACAAATTATTGATGTATGCTTTACAAACGAATGCCGATCGAAAAAGAATCACCGGAAGAAATTGGATATGATAACATCAAATACAATCTTTCAGAAAGTTCTGTCACGGACTTGAAAATGGGTGAATTAAATCTCTCACTTAGTAATCTTACGCTGGAATATATTGGCCATAGAGGCATGCCTGAAATAAGGGAATTAATTGTAAAAGAATACAATAATCTAGATAAAAAAAATGTATTACTAACCAATGGCGCAGCAGGGGCTTTGTTTATTATCAACACTTCGTTGCTTACAGCAAACGATCACTTAATTGTAGTAAGCCCGAATTATGCTACCAACATTGAAGTACCAAAAACCATCGGTTGCAGTATTAACTTTATTCACCTGATGTTTGAAGATGAATGGAAATTAGATCCTCAAAAAATTGAAGCAGCCATTCAGCCAAATACAAAACTCATCAGCATAACATCGCCCCATAATCCAACGGGAATGGTGATGACAGAAAAAGAAATTGACGCTGTTATCCGCATTGCGGAACAGCATAATATTTACCTGTTAGTTGATGAAACTTATCGTGACGCCTGTTTTAAAACACCCTACCCTGTATCTGCTTCAAAAAGCAAAAAAGTAATCAGTGTGTCGTCGCTGTCAAAAGCATTTGGTTTACCGGGTTTAAGAATAGGCTGGCTAATCTGTAGTAACGAGATAATGATAGAACGTTTTCTTGCTGCAAAAGAAATGATCTATATCTGCAACTCTGCTTTGGATGAAGAAGTTGCTTACCAGTTTTATCAACATAAAGACAAGTTTGCAACTACCATTAATGAAAAGGTATTGCAGAATTTTAAACTGCTGAATGAATGGTTACAACAAGAAACAAGGATGGAAGCTGTTTTACCGCAGGGAGGTGTAGTTTGTTTTCCACGTTTTAAAAAAGAATTGACCATTGATACAGAAAAATTTTACACAGTCCTCATGAACAAATACAAAACCATGGTAGGCGCCGGCCATTGGTTTAATATGCCCGACAGGTACATGCGTATTGGCTTTGGTTGGACGAACGATACCATTTTTAAACAAGGACTGGAAAATATTAGTGCTGCAATGGATGAAAGCACCGCCTGATTATATTTCTTTAATACACTCAAAAAAATATTAAAGAACAATTTTTCACTTTTATTGAAAATCTTATTCACATTTTAGCCCAAACAACTATTGCTAGTCTTAGCCTTCAAAAGCAGGGTTGCCCATTATTTTGTATTTTTATCAAAATCTACTGCTAAATACTATTGTATAAAAAATATTCATGGTTTCAAATATACATTCTGCGTCAATTCTTCCCGGTTATTTAGTCAATCAGTATTCGTACGATGAAATGTTAGGAACAGACGGTAACCTTCGTCCACACTGGCAGTCGTTCTTTGAATCTTTTGCCCAAATGGGTAAGGGCGAAGTGCAAAACCGGAATAGTGAAATTTCAAGGTTGCTAAAAGAAAATGGTGTTACCTATAATATTTATGGCGATAGTGCCGTATTAAACCGCGACTGGAACGTAGATGCTATTCCTTTTATGATTGGCAAAGATGAATGGGAAAAAACCGAAGCTGCATTGAAACAGCGGGCTGAACTGCTGAATTTATTACTACAGGATATTTATGGTGACCAAAAATTAATAAAAAAAGGCATCATTCCATTGGAACTTATTTACAACCATACCGGTTTTTTAAGGCAGTGTGCCGGCATAAAACTTCCGGGCAAACATAGCCTGGTATTGTATTCAGCAGATATGGCCCGGAGCGCCGACGGAAAATTATGGATCATCAGCGACCGAACGCAGGCACCTTCCGGATCTGGTTATGCATTAGAAAACAGAACGGTAACAACCAGGGTATTACCGGAATTATTTAATGGTTTAAAAGTAAGGCACCTTTCACCCTGGTTTGATGCTTTAAGTAATTCATTGAACGAACTTGGAGCACGGCACCATCAAAATCCCCGTATTGTAATATTAACTCCGGGGCCAGGCAATGAAACTTATTTTGAACATTCTTACCTGTCTTCTCACCTTGGTTATACGTTGGTACAAGGCAACGATTTGATGGTTAAAAATAATTTTGTATGGCTAAAAACCCTGGGTGGCTTAGAAAAAGTAGATGTAATTATTAGAAGGATTGATGATGTGTATTGCGATCCGTTGGAATTGAAAGCAGATTCGCAATTAGGCGTGGCTGGCTTATTACAGGTGATACGCA
>JBGSIG010000301.1:0-3085 GCA_041742655.1 Ferruginibacter sp.
GAAATAGTAAATTTGTCATGGATCTAAATACTAACGTTGCCCCACTTTGAACATATTTTATGCCATCGTGGGGCTTTTCTAATATTTATTTATCACCAAATATAGACTCAGTGTGCATTACGTATTTTCAGGATGACCCTATTTATTTCCGTGGAAGTTTTACTTTATTTATTTTGATGAACATGGAGTCTTTTAATGGTACATTGCAGGTGCAACTAAAGCACGTAAGCATCTTTCCGATACTGGCAGCCGTTGCGTGAATTTTAAATTTTTGGAGGGAAAAATCTACTCAATTACTTAATCATTTGAATAATCCGTTTCGCCTGTTATACAGGTTAAGCAACCTTTTCCAGAAATAGCAGATCCAATTACTCATAATTTATTTCCGCAATCACATTTTTCTCCGTCTATTTTTAACTGTCCTAAATGGTATAAAGAAAGGCTTCTCTTAATTTACTGAGGTCATCTTTTGGATTATTCGCTTTATATTATTCAATAAAATTGTCCACTTATATTTTAGTGAAATTGTAGGTTGTAAACTTTGGATTAAAAGTCATAGTGCCTTTGATTTTCTGGAGTTTTTTCTATTTCTAAAATGTTAGTCAATATTTTTTGCAGGGTAAAGTGTAATTTATTTTTGTCGGGAGGCATACCAAAAAACATATTGGATAGACCGGCTTTGTTCAGCTTTTTAATTTCTTTTATTAGAATCCTGGCTTGATCCAAATAATCTTTTTCGTTTTCACATGACGATGCCATCAGACCGAACTGAAGTGTCAAGTCGTGATTAAAATTTTCCGCTTCAATTATTATTCCTTTATATGTTTCTGTAGATAATTCATCAGTATCCATAGTGTGTTTCTTACATTTTAAATTGAACATTAAGGCCGAACCAACGCTTATGATTGTATATAATTAAGTTTCATTGTACTGCTTTTAAAAATACTTCTGCTGGTAGTTTTATTTTTAGATGCTATTCGTTTTCTTTAAGAATTTTCGTTAAGGCTATTCTTTTGCAGGTATCAAACGTAATAAATTAATTTCGGCGACATTGACGTTTTTAATTTTCGACGTCTTAAGTTTTATCAGCTGTTTTCCTTCGGCAATATGATAAGTGCCTATTTTTAGACGTTTCCATTCACTCATTTCATAGGCCTCTTTTCTTGGAACCCTGTCGGGACTTTTAATTTGTGATGAATAATAAGCTTGCTGAATGACGACTGTTTTCTCTTCACTTCCTATGCTGCAAATAATATTGGACCCTGTATCCTTTTTTTTACAGAGGTATTCAATTTCTACTTCATAAGTTCCAGGATCTTTACAATCTATTTCCCAATACAAACTATCATTGGTACTGTTCCATTTTTCAACCCAATCATGTGCCCATCCATGGCCTTCTTTAAATTTTATTCCTGCTGATAAAGTAGCTTCAAATGTTGGAAGTTCTGCTCCCAATGTTGAAAGTGCAATAGGCCTGTTATATTGTAGGCCTGCTATGGCGTTGACAAACCATGCTTTGTAGTCGTTTAGAAATTGTGTTGTTGTGTCGATTTTTGTTAAAGAAAGGTCAGCTTTTTCCCTGGGATCATTTAAAAGGTCATACAACTCAGGTGTATTCTTATCATATACAAAACGATATTCATTATACCGGAATCCTCCTGAGTTTAATCCGGCAGGTATTTCCATAAAATTTACATGTGTATATAGCTTTCGATGGGTATCAAAAGAAGCAGTGTCGTTTAAAAGTAATGAAGCCAGGCTAACTCCGGCGATAGGTTTTCCATCGGCAGGTTTTAAATTACACAAGTCTTGCAGGGTAGGATATATATCAATGTGTGCTGCAGAAGTTTCATTAGCCTTTCCTTGCCAGATATGATTTTTCCATCTGATAAAAAAAGGAACCCTGGTACCACCTTCATGAACAGTTCCTTTAATCCCTTTCATCATGCCGTTGTAACGAACACCATTGGGTCCGTTATCAGACAAAAAAATAACGATGGTATTTTCTTCCAGGTTTTGCTCTTTTAGATAATGCAAAATCCTACCAACGTTTTCGTCCACATTTTCCACCATTCCGTAAATGCTGGACAGTTCATTGTCCAAACCTTTTGCTTTATATTTATTGAAATATTTATCCGGCACCTGGTGCGGAGAATGGGGCGCATTGTAAGGAATATAACAGAGAAATGGTTTGTTCTTATTAGCAGAAATAAATTCTAATGCAGCATCTGTTAGTACATCGGTGATGTACCCTTTTGTTTTTATCATTTTTCCATTATGATCAAGGTCGGTATTAAAATAGTTTGACCAATGGCCGGCACAAAATCCTAAAAATTCATCGAAACCCTGGTCGTTCGGGCGATTTGGGTAATGTTGGCCGTTGTGCCATTTACCAAAAATTCCTGTGGTGTAGCCATTGGCTTTAAATAATTCTGCAATGGTTATTTCATCCGAATCCATCACCTCAAGCCCTTTTGAAACGGATAACACGCCAGTATTTAAATGATAACGACCCGTTAGTATACTTGCCCTGGAAGGTGCACATAAAGGACTCACATAAAAATTAGCTAACTCAATTCCACTTTTTGCAAGTTTGTCTAATTGCGGTGTTTCAACGAAAGGATTGCCATGTAAACTTAAGTCTCCCCATCCCAGGTCATCTGTTAGAATCAGGACAACATTGGGTTTAATTTGAGCACTAACCAAAGTATGAACCAGTACTGTGAGTATTATAAGAAAATATTTACAGATAGTCATTATGTGTAGATTCTTATGGCCAAAGTTATTAAATAAGCCACTAATGTTTAAAACATGGGCACTCCGATAGCGAATGTTACAATGTTCAGCGCTCCTATTAAAAATTCTGCTGTAAGGCGGTTTATTTGCACATTGAAATTTCTATAATCTTAGTAAAGTATCATAATAAAGAAAGCGTTACAGTTCTGTGAAGCTTTGTGGGAGCACGACTTGTCCCAATTTTTTCTCGTTACGGGTTCGAACCGCGGACCCACCCGATTATAAATCTTGATGCTCTAAACCAACTAACTAACTCCCAAAAATCTTTTCGATCATTTTTGTGCCTTTA
>JBGSIG010000302.1:0-1654 GCA_041742655.1 Ferruginibacter sp.
CAATGCACCACGCCGTGAAAAGAAAATTAGGCTCCAGGCTGGATAATCCATGGATACCTAATGTGGTTACCAGGTTTGCGAGAAACATAAAAGCATAACCAATAACACTGCCCTCGTTATGACGGAAACTGACAGGCTAACTACTGAAGAATATTGGACGGCCGAAAGTGCCGGCTTTGCCTTTGGAAAACATAGTGATCATGCGATAGAAAAAATAATCAGAAAGTACATCCCTTCAAATGATAAGGGCAATTGCTTAGAGGTTGGTAGCTTTCCAGGACCATTCCTCACTGTATTTGGTGATTTAGGTTACACGCTCAATGGCATAGACTTTCACCCAAAAAACGAAAAAGATTTACCCGCATGGTTGCTGTCGCAGTCTTATAAAGTTGATGAGTTTAAGACAGCCGATTTTTTTCACTACACCAACACAAAAAAATTTGATGTAGTTGCTTCGTTTGGTTTTATTGAACATTTTGAAAACTACGATGAGGTAATTTTAAAACATGCCGAACTGGTAAGCGACAATGGGTATTTAATGATTACCACTCCCAATTTTAGAGGCAGCATTCAGCACTGGCTGCATAAAACATTCGACAGGGAGAACCTGCTGCTCCATAACCTTGAAAGTATGCAGCCCAAAAAATGGGCGACGCTTTTGCGTGATAATGGATTTGAAATTAGATACCATGGTTTTTTTGGCGGCTTTTTATTTTGGCGGGCAAATGAAAAAATGGGCAAAGTGAAAGAAAAAATATTTTGGTTTATTGTAAGAATAATTCCCCGGCTTAGGAAAATGATTTGGTTTGAATCGGCGGCCTTTTCCGGTTTTTGTGGCGTGGTAGCAAAGAAAATAAAAAAATAGACTGGATGATTGATGATAAGATAGATAATCCATTAGTAAGTGTTTTAATGACATGTTACAACCGCCAGGAATATATTAGCGATGCAATACAAAGTGTACTTAATTCATCCTATAAAAATTTTGAATTGATCATTGTAGACGATTGGTCTACAGACAAGACTGTACAAATAGCAAAGAGCTTTGGCGAGAAAGACAAAAGAATAAAAGTATTTGTGAATGAGCATAACCTGGGGGATTACCCAAATAGAAATAAAGCGGCTTCTTATGCAGGCGGAAAATATATTAAATACCTTGACTCAGATGACCAGATATATCCTTTCTCACTTGATATTATGGTTGACTCTATGGAAAAAAATTCTGCCGCAGTTTTAGGAATTTGTTATTCTGGTGTACAAGATGATGCAAAGCCTTTTCCCATTATTTTTTCACCAGAACAGGCATATTACCATCACTTTTTTAAAGGGGGGTTGTTGTTTACCGGTCCAAGTGGTTCCATCATTCGTACGGATTTTTTTCATAGAATTGGCGGATTTAGCGGGAAGAGATTTGTCAGCGATACCGAATTGTGGTTAACAATAGCGCAAGATTCTCCTATAATGATATTGCAACCGTCTCTGATATGGTGGCGACGGCACGAGGACCAGGAATATAATATAGGTCATGTGAGCGAAGAATACATAAACCTTAACTATGAATTAAATAGAAAAATTTTGGGAAGTGCCAGTTGTCCATTAAAGGACAACGAAAGGATGATGGCAATAAGAAATTATAAAAATCGGTACGCCAGAA
>JBGSIG010000303.1:0-3348 GCA_041742655.1 Ferruginibacter sp.
TGGGTTGGGTAAATTCCAGTCGGCCAGAGCTGCTTCAAAAGCCCGTGAATTATTTACTTCTGCATGATAAGAACCCCACATGTGAAAATCGAGCCATGTATCTTTATGAAACCATTTTGATGAGGTTTCAAATGAGTGGTAGGTCATTATGGTAGTGCTGTAATCAGCTTCTCCATCGGGTGAGTTATTTCCATTTGTGCCATCCGCAATTCCTTCTGCCATTGCCCTCCACAAGTCAATGCCATTGCTGCGTTCATATGGGCGCCGGTCGCCGCCAAGTATCCAAATAATATTTGCATTTTGCTTATACCTGTTACCCAAAAAATTTCCATAATTGTATGCTTGTGCTGTTGTATTAAACAATGGTTTGTCTACTCTTGGCGTTACCCACTCGCCCCATGAAGGAACCAATGCAAGGTATAAACCCTTTTGGGCTGCAAGGTTTACAGCATAATCTACATGGTCCCAAAAATCATATTCATCAGTGTTGCCTGGATTATTGCCTGGAGTAATAAAAGGTTTTTCCGGATTGTCGTTTTTTAAGATACTGTCTCCATAAAAATCAGTGGGTTTATCTGTATGAATAAATTCACCAATCAACACTGTTTGAATTACGTTGAAACCCTTTCGCCGTCTGTCTTCCAAATACCTATCCGTTTCTTCACGATTCAGCCGAAGCAGCATTTCCCAGCCGGTGTCACCGAGCCAAAAGAAGGGCGTTCCGTCTGCATGTTGCAAATAGTGTCCATTTGCGGCAACTTTTAACCGCCCATATTTAAAGATATTTTGTGCTGAAACAGAAGTAAGTAAAAAAGATGCCGAAATTAGCAATAATACTTTTTTCATTTTTTTGCTTTTTTAAATGATTTTATTAAAAATTCGTTGCCGCCACTTAAAAGTTGGAAAACCTGCAATATTTTGGGCAACATATTCAGGGACTGTTGGAAGTATTCGTCGGCCATGCATTGATATGCGATGCCATTTATTTAGGTTTGGAAAATACGGTGCAATTATACAAGCGCTGTTTAAACGAAATGCCTCCATATCATTTTGTCGCTGCTGATGATGCAGCCTCAAAATAGGCAGACAATTTATCAATGGCAACAGCAGCAATTTCTATTTGTTCCTGCGCCTCGTTCCAGTCGCGCTGTTCAATAGCTTCTGTTACACCGGGTAATGTTTTAACTCCGTAACCGGTATAAAAACCCGGCGCATATAACACATGTTTGTACCAGCCGCGGCGGGGTAACCCATCTATTGTAAGCAGTTGCTGTTCGCCTTTGTATAATTTTTTGTTGAGTTCATTTCTTGCAGTAGTGGAAAGATCTTTTTTATTGATTACCTCATTCAGTGTATTGGTAGTTTTTGCCAGGTTGATCACTGCATTTTGCAACGAAGCAAAATTTAAAAACGGAACTTCCGATTTTACAACCGGCGGCAACAACGGGTCATTGGCCATGTTGGTAACCGTGTAATATTTTTCGTTGATAAGTTTATTTTCCAACAATGTATTCTCCCGCATTGCATCTGCCATGGTAATTATTTCTGTTACATAAGTATTGATAGTAGTTTGCAAATTTCGAAAATCGAAAGGCAATATTTCTGCATCTGCAAAACGTAATGTGATGCGCCCGGCAGTTTTAGCCAATGCTACGCCATATACAAATCCGGGGTCTTTAAACCGTCTGTACATATCGTACGAATCGTAGATGGAATGATATTCGCCCCCATTGTCCTCGCCGCTAAAACCAAGGTTTATTGATGGTACACCAATGTGTTGCGCAAAAGGAGAAAAATCGGAACCGGAACCAAGGGCTGGCAAAACAAATTGTGTTTTCTCCATCAGTTCTTTTTTTCCTTTGGCTGATACTGTTGTAATAATATCGTAGGAATGTCTTCTTTCAAACACGGTAACATTTGTTTGCGGATCAATAACAGATTTGCTGATCTCCGTAAAAGCGGGCTCCAGTGCTTGCGAGCCACCTGCATCTAAAAATCCCCTGCCATAGCCATCTGTATTTATATACAATACCGCTTTATCTTGTAATTCCGCTGCGTGGTTTTCAACCCATTCTGTAGAGCCCAATAAACCAGGCTCCTCACCATCCCAGGCGCAAAACACAATGGTGCGTTTTGGTTTCCAGCCAGTTTTTACCAACTCCGATATTCCTCTTGCTTCCTCCAGCAAAGCTGCCTGGCCGCTTATTGGGTCTGCAGCTCCGTTCACCCATGCATCGTGATGGTTACCACGAATGATCCATTCATCAGGAAACTCAGTACCTTTTATTTTTGCAATAACATTGTAGATGGGTTTTATCTGCCAGTCGAATGATAACTTTAAATGAACTTTATTTTTGGATGGTCCTGCATGATAGGTTATGGGTAATGCACCACGCCATTGTTCCGGCACCACGGGTCCTTCAAGGCTTTCCAACAACGGCAATGCATCTTGATAACTAATAGGAATAACCGGAATTTTTATCAGGTTGATGCAATCTTTTCTATCAAGGCGCACGGCGTCTTTAATGGCTGCTGTGCCGGGTGTTAGTGGATCTCCGGGATAAATCGGCATGTCCATCACCGAACCCCGTTGTGCGCCTGCTGCAGGTTTAAAAGGACCTTTAGGGTATACATCGCCCTGGTAATAACCATCATGTATGGGATCTGAATAAATGATGCAACCAATGGCCCCATGCTCTTGTGCCACTTTTGGCTTAATACCCCGCCAGCTCTGCCCATATTTTGCAATCACAATTTTTCCTTTTACGTCAATACCCATCCTTGCCAGCATTTCATAATCGGCCGGCACTCCATAATTTACAAACACCAATTCCGCTGTTACGTCGCCGTCTGCACTATAGCAATTGTACACCGGTAATTGTGCCGATTGCTGGCTACTGGTAGCATCTTCTTTTAGGGCAGGTTCTTTTAACACAGCATTAAAATTTTTACTACCGGTCATTTCCAGCAACCTTGTTACCGGAGTGGGAAACAATACATAATAACTTTCTATCGCCGCATCATAACCCCAACTGGTAAATTTATTAAGAATATATATTGCATTGGCCTCATCGCCAGCTGAACCTACGTGATGCGGCACGGCAGACATTTCTTTTACCACCTGATCTATATTTTTTGCACTGAGACTTGCATCGAACTTTTTTTCTGCTGACAATTGCGCTTCAACGGCTGAAGTACTAAAACCAAGTATGGTGCTTGTTTGTGCAGAAGAAAAAGCAGCTGCCAGGTGAAAGGCAATAAACAGTATGCAATATTTTTTCATGTTAAATGGTTTGGTAGATTTTGAGGATGCCGCGTTTTGCTGAGCACAGAACGAAAATACGGCTT
>JBGSIG010000304.1:0-2674 GCA_041742655.1 Ferruginibacter sp.
TTTCATTATACGAGCAGAGCTTTACTACAGCTTTTCAATTATTTTATGGAGATGTAGAAGACTGGTGTATAATTGCCCTATTACCCTCTTACCTTGAAAGAAATAATTCGTCCCTGGTAATGATGGCTGATAAATTAATACAACAAAGCCGGCACCAACAAAGCGGCTTTTATTTAAACGACCTGGAGAAACTAAACACTACATTGCAGGAGCTTGAAAAGCAACAACAAAAAACTTTATTGATCGGTGTAACCTTTGCCCTGCTCGATTTTGCGGAACAATACCCCATGCAATTACAATACACTACCATTATGGAAACCGGCGGCATGAAAGGCAGAAGGCAGGAAATGACCCGGCAGGAAGTTCACGAAATTTTATGCAATAGTTTCAAAGTAGATAAAATTCATTCAGAGTACGGAATGACGGAATTATTAAGCCAGGCCTATTCAAAAGGCAACGGCGTTTTTAATTGTCCACCGTGGATGAAAATTTTGGTTAGGGAAGAAGATGATCCATTGTCGGTATTGATGCCCGATATAAACAGCCCGGTCAGCGGCGCTGTAAATGTGATAGATCTTGCAAATATTTATAGCTGTAGTTTTATTGCAACAGACGACGCATGCAAATTGCACCCCGATGAAAGCTTTGAAATTTTAGGACGGCTGGATAACTCGGATATAAGAGGATGTAGTTTATTGACATTGTAAGGGTGAGGGGTGAGGGGTTAGTGGGCAATGGCAAAGTTTGTGAATGCCTTGTTTGTTGCTATTGCATTAATTTTTTATGCCTTATCACCTCACTAGCATTAAAATAAATGACTGCAATAGATAATCAATTATCTTAGTAATTAAATTTGCAGATGCTGCCAATTATGGCAAAAACTCTTATGGCTAAGGTTTTTAAAACATTATTTTTTACCATGTCTAAAATCTGTGTGCCTGCAGGGGCCTATACAACCTTTCAACATTGACCATTCACCATTCACCATTCACAATTATGGATTCATCAACAAGGCCTTCGCAAACGATCATTGTAATTTTTGGTGCCGGTGGCGATCTGGCGTGGCGTAAATTAATGCCGGCCATTTATAATCTTTATTTAGATAAATGGTTGCCGGAAAATTTTATAGTATTGGGGCTTGATATAAAAAACATGAGCAGTATCAAATTCCAGGAGCACGTACATGAAGGCATTGACAAATTCAGCCGTACCGGAAAAGCAAAGAAAAAAGATTGGGATGGGTTTAAGCAATCTATTGTTTATAAAAAAGCCGATTTTAAAGCAGCCTCCACATACAGCTATATCTGCAACCTAATAAGCCAGACAGAAAAAAAATGGAAAGGTGATTGCAACCGTGTATTCTATATGGCCGTTTCACCTGTGTTTATAGAGACCATTGTAACAAATATTGGTTCTGCAGGACTGGCGAAAAATAAAACCTACAGCCGCATTGTAGCTGAAAAGCCTTTTGGAAGAGATCTTGAAAGCGCCAGGCATTTAAATAAAATTATTTGCCACACTTTTGATGAATCGCAGGTGTACCGCATTGATCATTTTTTAGGCAAAGAAACCGTGCAGAATATTTTAGCGTTCCGCTTTGCAAATGCATTGTTTGAACCCATCTGGAACCGTAACTACATTGATTGCGTACAAATAACAGTAGCCGAACAATTGGGGGTAGAAAACCGCGGCGGTTATTTTGATCATTCAGGTGCATTGAGGGATATGATTCAAAACCATTTGCTGCAGCTATTGTGTTTAATAGCGATGGAGCCACCGGTTAGTTTTGATGCAGATGAGGTGCGCAACCGAAAAACAGATGTTCTGCATGCCATCAGGCACATAGAGCAACATGAAGTATTTAAACATGCCATCAGGGGGCAGTACAATAATGGCTGGATAGAGGGCAAAAAAGTAAAAGCTTACCGCGATGAGCCGGGAGTAAATGAAAACTCCAACACCGAAACATTTGCCGCCATGAAATTATTTATTGATAACTGGCGCTGGCAGGGCGTTCCGTTTTATGTACGCAGCGGCAAAAGAATGAACGAAAGCCGCAGTTCTATCACCATACGTTTTAAACCGGTACCACATCAATCGTTTCCGCCTGAGGCCACAGGCAACTGGCAACCCAATTCTTTGGTATTAAATATACAGCCAAGGATGACGATAAGTATAAATTTCCAGGCAAAAAAACCAGGATTGGAAATGCTGTTGAACCCTGTAAATATGTTATTTGATTACGACGAAAGTTACAAAACCGGTACCCCCGAAGCTTACGAAACATTGTTACTGGATGTGATGCAGGGAGATACCACCTTATTTATGCGTGGCGACCAGGTAGAAGCTGCATGGGACGTAATCATGTCCGTATTAACTGCGTGGGAAATTGACAAAGCGGTTAATTTTCCAAACTATGCAGCCGGTATGAACGGGCCGGAGGGTTCAGATTTATTTTGATGTCTGATGTCTGTGCCGATAGCTATCGGAAATTTGACCTGCCTGCCGGTAGTCAAGTGTCTGATTTTTTTCGGTAGGGTCATCCTGAAAATACGTAATGCACACTGAGTCTATATTTGGTGATAAATAAATATTAGAAAAGCCCCACGATGGCATAAAATATGTTCAAAGTGGGGCAACGTTAGTATTTAGATCCATGACAAATTTACTATTT
>JBGSIG010000305.1:0-5061 GCA_041742655.1 Ferruginibacter sp.
AGCTTGGGATCCAAGATCTAGTTCACTTCGAGATCGATGTACGTGATCTCGGGAAATTGCTGGCGTATCTGTGCGCTCGTCGTCATAAAAGCTTTCTTATTTGGGATGATTTTTGCAGTTTATCGGTCTATATTTGTAGACTTTTAAAAAAAACTGTTGCGCAAAGGTAAGGAAAACCATATCCTATGGTTGCCCGTGCAATTACAATGATGAAGAAATTTGAAGTATAATCTGGAAATGAAGTTTACTCATTTCTGTCTGCCATAAAATTGTAATGGTAAGATAAAAATAAAAGGTTCATTATAAAAATACCCATGAGGGGTTGGCTTGTATGAAGAAAATAAAATATTATTATAATACCAATTCGCTTCGCTATGAAAAGCTGGTAACGCCATTTAGAGTAAAACTTTTACGAATATTTGGATTCCTTTGCGCCCTGCTGGTAAGTTCAGCTGTGATAATTCTATTATATACAAGGTTTATTCCTAAGCCCACCGATCAAGAATCTAAACTAAAATACGATATTATAAAAGACAACTATACTGCTATGAATGAACGGGTGCAAACCATGCAACGGCAAATGGCAGAACTGGAGAAACGCGACAATGAAGTATACCGCAGTATTTTTGAAGCCAACCCCGTACCGGATAGTGCCCGTGCCAAATTGCAGGAGAAGGCAAAAGAATTAGAAAAAGTGAATGATATAAGCGATGATGAATTGGGCAAAACAATTGAGCTTGACCTGAATAATATCGCCGCCAGGATCAGTTACCAGGTTAATAGTTACTCAGCCATTGAAAAATTGATCAATAACCAGGAAAATAAATTAGCCAGCATCCCCGCCATACAACCCGTGAGCAATAAAGACCTTAACCGGATCGCCAGCGGTTTCGGATACCGGATTCATCCAATTTACGGTATCCCAAAAATGCATAAGGGGCTTGATTTTACTGCTCCCCAGGGCACACCTATTTATGCCACCGGAGATGGTACTGTAAAAAAAGCGGGAATGAATACAGGCACGGGTAATCATGTCATCATTAATCATGGTTATGGTTATGAATCCGTTTATATGCACATGGTGCGCATTAAGGCAAGAGTTGGACAGCGTGTAAAACGCGGCGATATAATTGGCTGGGTAGGCAGTACTGGTGCCAGTACAGGCCCTCATTGCCACTACGAAGTGCACATTAATGGGAGGGCCGTAGATCCGGTTTACTTCTTCTTTAACGACCTGAATGCAGAGCAATACGACCGTGTATTGAAACTGTCGGCTACCGGCAGCGCAAAAAGTTTCGATTAACCCAATGTTTATTAAGTTGTAAATTAACAGGCAATAGTCTTAATTTTAATTAGTTTGAAATGTAATGGACTCACCGAAACAAATAGCATTTGATTTTGCCGACCTGGAGCAGTTGCCAGCACCACAGAAGAAAGCAGTGGTAAAAACTAAAAAGATTATCGAGGTAATTGAATTGCCCGCTGAAATAATTGTGCCCAAAATAAAATCTACAAGGGGAAGAAAAAGCCTGAAAGAAATGAGTGCCGGGATTGACTTACTGGAAATTCCGGAGGATGAAATATTGTTTCAGAAAATGTATTATTCTATTGGCAAAGTGGCGGCCATGTTTAAAGTAAACCAGTCGCTGATACGCCTTTGGGAAAATGAGTTTGATGTATTGAAGCCAAAGAAAAATGGAAAAGGCGACAGGTTGTTCAGGCCAGAGGATATTAAGAATATTCAACTGATATACCATTTAATGAGAGAAAGAAAATATACGATGGAGGGGGCAAAAGAATTCATAAAAAATAATAAAAAGGCTGATGAAAAATTTGCCATGATAGAATCGCTTAAAAAACTAAAAGGCTTTCTGAATGAATTAAAAGCCAATATCTAAACTAACTTCACCACCCCCGAAATGAATCACAACACTCATCGTTACATGAAAACAATCATTACTTTTTTCTTTTTGCTTACATGCCATTTTTTACAAGCCCAGGCTGGTTATGAAATTACCCAAGACCCTGAAAATAAGCAAGCCAAAATTTATACAGGCACCATCAACAAGTCGCTGTTGCAAAACGATTCGTTGTTTAATAAATGGTACACTCCAAACCACAATGCGTATAATGCAGACACAAGTATTATTGGTGCCCTTGCAAGAGGCAATGCGCAGCAATTGCAGTATGTAGTTTTTGGTGGCACATGGTGCGAAGACACTCAATTTATTTTACCCCGGTTTTTTAAACTTCAGGAAATGAGCGGTGTGCCGGATATTAACATTACATTTTTTGGAGTGAACCGAAATAAAAAATCACTAGGCCATATAGCTGAGGCATTCGGTGTTATGAATGTTCCCACTATTATTGTAATGAAGAACGGTGTGGAATTAGGCCGTGTAGTAGAATATGGGAAAACGGGTAAGTGGGATGCTGAACTGGCAACGATTGTAAATTGCAACAAATAAATTTAAGATTCTTCAAAATTTTTGCTCAATACAATTTCCAACCCGACGCAGAAAAGTGCCAGCACCAGCCCTTCTCATTAAGGTGTTCCCTGGCAACAAATCCAAAAAACTCTGATACGTTTTCGCCTTACAGCTTTGTAAATTAGCGGCAAGCAAATCATTCTTCCCTAAGCGTTGTTTTACGTAATTTCAAAAGCAGAACAATCGTTAAGACAATAAATGAAAATACCAAATAAGGATTAAGTAATTGTTGCTGAAAAATACTGGTCTTAAAAGTTGTCTGTTGCTCAGTATAATTGAGAAGCACAACTGAACTATTATAGATAAAATGGCAAATAATTGTTAACGTAATATTCTTAGAAAATAAAAAAATTGTCCCAAGAACGATTCCAGCAAATAGCCTTGGCAAAAAACCAAGGAATTGAAAATGAAGAAAACTAAAGATCGCTGCTGTAATCAACACACTCAGCCATTTGCTCCCAGTGGTCTTTTCCCATAAAGGTTGCATAGTACCTCTAAAAAATACTTCTTCACAAATGGAAGGCACAAATGAGAAGATTAATAGATTATAAAACAACATCTCAATGGAATCCATTTTCATGTACAGATGCAGTTTTTCTTGTCCTTGTATTTCTGCTTCTTTTTGTGAACTCCAGATTGGTATTTGCTGATTGAGATAATTTAGCCAATTCATCACTATAATAGTACAAATCATTGCCGATATGGAAAATATTATAATCCATAAATTCCACTGGCGTTTATTTTTGCAATCACTAAATAAATTCTTCGACCAAAATAATTTCCTAACGATAAAAACAGGAAGCAAGAAACTACCAAAAAAATAAAAGCACAATAGAAGTTTAGAAGGCTGGTACGAGGCTTCCGAAGGTAGAAGAGATAGAAGTAAAGAAATCAATAAATTAAATGTGAAATAGCAACAAATTAAAATCCATAGCTGACTTTTAGAACTTGTATAATCAATCACATTAATCTTTTAAAAGACTGCAAGATAGCACAAATCAAAATTGAATATTTTGCCACATAGCAAAATTATCAACACCGGCTTTCGTCCCGTTGGGCAGTGTCAATACGTTAAGCAAATAGCTCAGTTAAAAAATTACCTGCGTGAGTAGAATAAGGTGGGTTATTTATTACTTTAATTTTTTCTGCTAAGGTTAGCATATACTTAAAAACCTTAGTAGAAATTGAAGGCAATGTTGTTAACCTTATTTTAAACTAAAATGACATTGCCCGGCAGGACAGAGACAAGGTGAAAATTTCCAGCGGCACCATCGACAAATCCTTGTTAGCAGGCGTTAAATTATTCTATCAAGCAATAGTCCTGTTAAAAATGATGCCAAGTTAGCAACTAAGGAAATCAAAAACGCGTTCCTAAAGTTCGTCTTTAATATCCCGGAAATTATCAGTGCTTCAACAATTACAACAGAGAGTTCGCCAATTAAAACATAAGATAATATTGACTGAATAAATATCGGAAAAACATACCATAAGTATGGCAGCGTTGAAAATGAGCACAAAAAACCAGTTAGCAGCAGACGCCTGTTGTCAATATTCGCTGTTTTAAATTTTGTTTTGAAAAAAATAAATAAAACAAACGTTTCTATTAAAATTGTAAAAAATAAAGCCCTTAAAAAATAAAGAACTGTGTACTGCGAGCCAGGTAAGTAATTATAAGGGTCTTCATTTGTACTATTTTGTTTATCCAAACTCGTTATTCCTGATTTATATGCATAAGTTTTAATAGAAACTGGCCTGCCATTGTTGAATTTAATAATCTCTTTGCTTTTATACAGCACCAAAATATTGTTCTCAAGACTTTCGATTTTGTAATATTCTTTGATTGAATAAATTGGAGTTAAATTGTCAACGTACCCTCCATAACTTTCAATTTCAATATTGGTTCTAAATACGTTCCTATCCCTCATCCAGTCTATCGAGTCCAGTTTTTTATTTGCCAAGTACTCTTTTTTGACCGCAAAAATTTTCAATTTATTAAACTTGTAGCTTTTTTCGATGCAGGAAGCCGGGTCTATCACTAACACGATTGGACCTCCACCAGGATTTTCGGAATATGCTACTAAAGCTATGTCGGGAAAGTCGGCTGAATTAATAATTTTGACACATTTGTGAACGAAGTGCGAATTGTCCGGAATAATATCACATTGAGCCAGCTTGCAAAATATTAGCATTAAGCTTACAAGAAATATCTTTTTCATATTTTTCTAATTTTTATGCATGCTGGCCGGCAGGTATTGTTGCAGATAGTATGTTGAACTTGCAATGATTGTTACTGTAAATAAATTTTAAATTTAATCCACTGGATGGCGCAGGGGGTAATCGAAATTATTACAGATTGTAATCACGAATCTCATCCCAACCGCACTATTTTTCCTGGTGCATGTACCCAAGAAATATTACAGGAATTTATGCTGACCTGCAAATCGCTCCAAAAAACGAAAAAATGTGCCTGTTGAGTTTGATACAAAAAACAGTCAAATCAATACTTAAGGCTTACCCCTGGCAAAATCAAGGCTATGTAATTCCGTTCGGTTGCTATTTCCTTACGTTTGCC
>JBGSIG010000306.1:0-3803 GCA_041742655.1 Ferruginibacter sp.
CATCTAATGCTCATAAAATAGAATTAAAAGGAGAATCGCTGAGGAAGAAAAATAAAAACTAACTTTACATCGCTACAACAAATCCTTGCAAGTGGTAAACTTTGCTACTGAAATACTGGTAAACTTTGACCGTAATCTCCAACCAGTTATCGATTTAAAACCTACCGTACCGATGCCTGCAAAACCTGCCCATTAAAAAGCCAATGTACTAAATTGCCCAAGCGAATCATACAGCGCAGTGACTACCAGGACGCAGTTGACATCAATGATAACAACATCAAACAAACCCCACATTATTACAAATGGCGACAGGTTATAGTAGAACATCCCTTTGGTACCATAAAACGACACTGGGGTTACACACATACATTATTAAAGGGATTGAAAAAAGTAAATGGCGAAATGAACCTGATCATGTTCTGCTATAACTTTCTGCGTACAAAAAATATACTTGGGTTTGAAATAATGTTGAACACAATAAAAAATTGGCAACCAGGCTATAGTAAAAAAGGCTGTATTAAAAACGGCCCTTAGCAAAGTGATTTACCGTCAAAATAAGCCCGCCGCATTTTTACAAAATTATTCTCTTTCATTTTTAAAAGCTGCTTAGATCGATCGCTAATATCTTCTGTAGAAAATTTTCCGGATGTTTTTTTGAACTTTTATAGTTTTTTCACAGTCTGACGGGCAGGGCTTTATGCAGGTTGGGTAATTCCGCCCCGAACCAAAGTACAGCGATGCAAACTGCTGATGTTTCAACGTCCGTTAGCCCCACTTGCCAGCAATATTTTTGTTGGTGGCAGTGGTTTAGATTGTTTTATTTTTCTTTCACCCATTTATTCGCCTTTAAGTCAAATGAATCATCGGTGTCATGAAATGTAAGATAAATTGGTTTACTTAGTTTACGATTGTCAGTTTTATTCCAACAACTTATAAACCATTGTATGAAAATTTCTTTTTGGGCTTTTTCAAATTCGTCCAAATCTTGATTGTCATCTTCATTTTGAAAATCATATTGCCCTAAGTTTGGATTTAATTCCTCGTCATTTAGTAATCCATTAGAATATTCTTCTTTTAACAGACTTCTGTAACCGAGTTGACTTGACGAACTGTCCGTAGGATACAATCCTAATCTGTACCCGTCAATAAATACCTCAATATCTAACAAGTCGACTTTGCCAATGTAAGTTGATTTACTAAGTCCCCAATCTCCTTCGATGATTTTCGTCAGTTCGTCAATTAGTTGATTGCTTAGACTGTCAAGATGTTGTTTTGTTTTTAATAAAATGTCTTTTGTTGCTTGTCTCATTGTTCAATTTTTAGAGTCGGTTTACCCATTTTGCCACCAACGGACAAGACATACTGCTGCTGATTGTTCTTCCGTCAAGCCCAAATTGTTGCAATACTATTGTTGGCTGCCGTTATTTTATCTCTAATAATACAATCTTTTCAGGAACGTTAGATTTCTTTAGTTTTAAACCATACTTTTTCAACTCCTCATTTAGTGTTTTTGGATTCTCAAGACTCCAATTTAATTCCATATCAAAAACGAAATTAATTCCTGTTTTGTCTTTTACTGGAAGATAAGTTACATCCTCTAAATACATAATCAAATCCTTAGAACTGATTTTTATCCCTTTAAAATAATTACCCCCACCTTCTCTACTAAATTTTGTATTCAAAGAAGTGTTAGGAAGCATTGTACTGTCTATCACTTGCAAAGTATATAGGGAGTCTAGGGTTTTTTCTATTAAACGAGCCTTAAAACCACTATTTTCATTGAGGATATCCTTAGCATTATCAAGTATGTTTTTACTATAATCTGCAGATTGCTCTAGTTTAAAGCAATATTTATTTTTACTAATAGAATCTTTATTTACATCTAATCTTGCAGCCGTTGTAAGTTCATAAATATCTGTGAGTAACCTGTATATTGATACGTTATTAAATTCTAATGAAATGGGCTCGTTATTTTGGTTTCGTTTTATCTCATTCTTCCAGTCTAATTCTTTATTTTCATCCCTTAATGTATATTGATAAAACTGATTTTTATATTCTTTAAACAAACCTAAGTTTGTTGAAATATCCTGTTTTTTTATTATTTCAATTTCTTTCCCTGCTACAAAATCTTCAATGATTTTATCAGTAAGTTGATTGGGTGTGGTAATAGCTTTTATAATACCGTTTTTATCAATAAGAATGGTGTGTGGTACGGTACGATAATTAAATACGTCTACATGAATGCTATCATGGACTATTTTTAGGCTAGTATTGGTATTGTGAATATAACGTAATAGATTACTTCGTTTATCTGTTGAAATAGTTAAGATTTCTAACTGATTGCCAAATTTGTTTTGATATATTTCTAATTCTTTCATTGCTGGTATACAAGGTACACACCAGGTAGCCCAAAATTCTAATATGAGGGGTTTGCCTTGAGTACTGATATCAAAAGGTTTATTGTCTCCATTTAGTACGTCATTGAAGACGTAATGAGGTGCTTTTTCTCCAGTTTTGATCTGTCCAAAACTTGTAGTTGTCGCAAATAAAAGTAATACGGTAATAATTTTGTTCATACGGTTTGTGGAATGGCTTGTAACCGGCAGGGCTTGCCGAAGTGGGGGAAAGAATTCCGTCCGCCTGGCTAACTGAAGACAAATTTATAAATAAAAGTTGATGATATGCACATAGCTAAATTAATAACGTCAAGCTGGATATGAAGCCAAATTGAAAAACAAAAGCTGACGAACATGTTTCGGCAGCCCCCATTTTGGCAAGCCCCTTGTTATAGGCAGCCCTTCATCGTCAACCTATTTTGGCTGATTAAACATATAACGGGCTATTTTCCATTCGCCGTTGTCTTTTCTCAAAAGGAAAAACTCCCTATTTTCTTCAGGTGTCGTTTCACCGGTTGCATGTATAAGTGTCGTGCCGTTGGAAAGTGTATGGGCAAAGGCAATATCATCCCTGATTATTATCTCTTCAATTTTTACAGTTACGTTTAATTGTATGGCTTTAAAAACATTTTCATAAGCTGTAACAAGTTGTGCCGTGCCGGTAGCTGTTGGAAATTTAGTAGGCATAAAAACACCGTCTGCTGTGTATGAACCTACTGCTGTTTTTACATCTGATGCATTTAAAGAGGTGAAATAAGTGTTTAAAGTTTTCTCAATTGCTGCTTTATTTTGAGTTTCCATTTCTTTTGAAATTTGATTGTTATTTAATTTAGTTTTTGAATTGTTGGTGCATGCTGATAAAGATTGCAAAAGCAGCACTGCGATAATTATTTGTTTCATGAATTAGAATTTTACATTGATTGTTGGTAAACTGCTTCTTTAGCTTCTTTAAGTGTTACGGTTTTACCCAGGGCGCCAAATTCATGCAGGTCGCCAAAAACTTCAATGCGTATGCTTTGGTCAATACCGCCCACATGAAAGGGTGCAAAGCCGCTGGCAGTAATTAATTCTTCTATTTTTGAATTGCTGTTGATACTGTCAGAAGCATAGAACAATACTTTTCTTTCAGGTTCTCTGAATGCTGCTTTTAATAATGAGCCTGCACCCAATGTGCCAAATGCTTTTACTAATATAGCATTTGCCGGAGTTAGTTCTGATAATATTCTGCCTGCTGATTGCTCTTGTTCAATAATCTTTTTAAATCCGCCTTTTCCGTCAGGGGCAATTGGGTTAGAAACATCTACAATTACTTTTCCATCCAGTTCTTTGGCATAAGTTTTTAAGAACTCTTTTATTTTATCAAAATAAATTGCAGGAATAACTACATCGGCATTTTTAATTGCGGTT
>JBGSIG010000307.1:0-6248 GCA_041742655.1 Ferruginibacter sp.
AGTTGCTCCAACATGTGCATTGCTGAATTTATATTTTTTTCTGCAAAGTCATTGTTGCCCATACCTGCATACGCCATTCCAATGTTTCCAATAGTAAAGGCCAAGCCGATTGAATAATTCCCTTTTTCAAAAATTGTTCTCGCTTCGTTAAAATAAAATAAGGCGGAATCGTACATTTTGTAAGTTCGGAATTCTTCTCCCGCATTTAAAATAATAGAAGCCAGTATATCGGTTGTATCGTCCAAAGGTCGCAGAATTGCAATCGCCTTGTGATAATAAACCATTGCATCATCATGCTTTTTTGAAATACCATAAATATCGGCAATACCTGCATAGGCACCTGCCTCCCCCACTACGAAATTTGATTTAGCGGCAGCTTCTGCACTTTTGAAATAAGCATTCAGGGCCTCGGATAAATCTCCTGAAATTCTTTTTTTATTTCCTTTTTGAAAGTATCCCTGGCTGAGGTGATAGTTATTGCCTGCCTTGCGTGACAACTCAATAAGTTGCTCGGCATATTGCAAGGAAAGTTCAAGATTGGTTACTTCGTTGAAAGATAAATCGGAAAGTAATTTTAATTGGGCCGTATCTTTCAGTTTACCACTTTCGTAAATCTTTACCAGGCTGTCGGCCACGTTCTGATTCTGCCCATTCAAGAAATTGCTAGTTAAACATGTAACGCCCAACAATAACCATGAAATATTTCTTTTAATTGACATTAGCATTACCTTGTATGAATCTGGATTCTTGGGTCAAATTTATAGGTTTTGCCTTTTTTAGTAAGCTTCCAAAAAATATTATAATCATAGTTATAATATTCCTCTTCAACTGACACTCCACTATTTTTGATTGCTACTTCGTCTTTAATTGTTGCGGCCCATGTTGAAGAAAGAAATACTTCGTGGGGATCATGAGAAAATACGGCATCCCTAAAGTTTGCTTTTGAAACTATACTATCTATTGATTTAATTCCTGAACCTTTTATTTTCCATTTTATTTTTTGCCCAGGCCATGCCTGGATTATTTCTGCAGGCTTTCCAGCCTCATCAACAATGGTGAGTTTCTCTGTAGTTGTATCATATCCTGTGACTGTGATAGTGACAGTTTTCGGTACGTCATTCCCATATACAGTTAAGGTTCCTCTACAGGAAGATACTGAGTAGCCAACTAAAAAACAAAAAGAAAAAATCTTGCAGATAGAAAAGACTGATTTCATAATAGATGTTTTAGGGGTTGAAAGAAAATGATATTTCTTTCCTGTAGCAAGGCTATTGATCTTTCCGCAGGATATTAAATTAAATATAATGTTTCTTTTCCGGAAAAGTAAACATGCTGTAATTATTTTATAAGTTTAACTTATAATATTTAATTCGGAGGCTTTTTGCACCTGACTGTTTATATGTTTCCCTGTTAGTAATCAAGTTGTGGGGGATTCCAGCTATAGAAGAGTAGCTCTTTCAAATCAGGATTGGCAATGTTAGTGCTATTCCGCAACTGTACAGATTTGGCTTTTGCAAGTCGTGCGCCTAACAAAAACCTAACGTTACAAGATTTAGTGGAATTTAGTCTAAATTAATTCTTGGCATCCTTTTTCATCTTCTCATCATATTCCTTCTGCAGGTCACTTATTTGGGCATCATACCCGGCCCAATCTTTAAAAGCTTCAGGATTATAGGCATCGAAGGGTTTATGTTTTTCGTGCATCTTAAACTGGCTGGCATGCGACGCCACCCAAATATCAAACTGAATATTTTTCATAGCCGCTAACGTATTCGCATAATCGGCGGCTACGTTGGGGTAACTACTCAGGGCAATAAATGATTTATCCGTAACAATGGTGGGCATGTTTGCGATGAGCACTTTGTAAGCATTTTTATCATCGTGTACTGTAAACAAAAAACTGCAGGAGCCTTTTGTGTGGCCGGGATGATGCAACAGCACCAGTTGCATTTCCCCCAATTCAATGGTATTGCCATCACTTAATAGACGGTCCGGCTTTACGGGTTTAAAAGTGCTGCCATGGCCACCAAGTGCATAATCGCTGCTGCCGCCGCTTTCCACTACGTCCGCTTCTTTTTCATCTACCATAAATTTTGCCCCGGTCATTTTTTTTATGGCAGCCATGGCTCCCATGTGATCGTAGTGCGCCTGCGTGGTTAGCAATATTTTAGTGTCGGCAAACTTGAAGCCTAATGATTCAATATTATTTTTTATTTGGGCTGCGGATGCGGCAAGCCCGGTATTGATCAATATGTTCCCCTGGTTGGTTGTAATGAGGTAGCTGGCCAAATCGTATGTACCAACATAATACAGGTTACCAGCTATTCGAAATGGTTGATAAGGTTTCGACCACTCCGCATTGCTTATTGCTGGTTCATTCACTTTTTGTGCTGATAGGTATAAGCAGATTACTGAAAAAATAACAACAAAAAAAGTATGTTGAATTGAAATTTTTACCATGGTAATTGTTGATGAAAATAAAAACCCAAATATAAGTGCGGATGAAATGATTTCAACTTTTGCGGAGATAATATTTTACTTCTTGCTGTTTTCACCATTTCACATTTTATAACATCCGCTATCTTGACTAACGAACGCAAAAGTTGTTAACTCATCCATTTTTTATCTCAGCAATTGATCCAGGCAAGCATCCATTTTTTCTGTGCTGCCTTCTCTGCAATCTATATAACTGTAGATACCCATAATAAGCGGCATCTCGGTTTCTTTATGGCCATGCAGGTACACAGTTTGAATGATGCTTTTCTTCCTGTTATACTCTACCAGCTTGGCGCATTGAAATTCATCCCAGCAAACCGGAGAATTATCGTAATCGGGTGACAGAAATACAAGCACTTTGTTTGCCTGCTGTATGGCTGAAGAAATTTGCTGTATCCATAAACCACCCGGTGGTATGCTGTCTTTATCATAAAATACCAACAGGTCCTTATTTTTATTTTTCAATTCATTAACAAAATATTCTATCTCTTTACTATGCACATGTGCATAGCTTAAAAAATAATCATACCCCTTTTTTGTTGCGACATTTGGCGCAGGTGCCGGTGGCGCATTTTTAACAACTAGCTTTGTAGCTACATTTCCTTTTTTTTTTGAAAAGGACGGAGGTGCTTGCGGGCTTTCTTTTGTTACTTCGAACAATTTGTTTTTAAACCCTTCGAAAAGGTAGAGTGCTTCCCTTGCCTTGTCATCATTGTAAACTACTAGCTTTAGTGACTTTAGTGGCAGCCCATTTTTCAGCCAAAAAACGGCAGCCTGCAGCAGCGCCGGTAATATTGCTTGAACAGGCACCATTTGATAACCGGTAGCAATAATGGGCATGGCCAGCTCATTATTATCGTCATCAAAAACGAAGGTGTTGATGCAACGGAAAATATCACCTACCACTTCTTCTGGTGCTTTGATCTTTTCGCCGGGCTCGAAACACAATACCCTTTTAAAATTAAATTTCTGCTGCTCCTTGGCAGGCAAAGGTTTACTGAGCCAGCAATTAAGTTGGCTCAGCAGGTCCACGTCTTTATCCAGCGCCAGTTGGCCTATATTCAATCCTCTGTCTCCAAAGGATTTTATAAGGCTTCCTTCAAGAGCAGTATAATCTCCGGGAAATGACGACATGGCCAATATATCGGTTGCATATTCTGCAGGTATAGCACTTAGGTCGCCCTGCAGCAATTGAATAATAGCATCCCCTTGCGAACGCTGAATATTAATTTGGGAAAGTAGTTGCATACAGCCGTGATTTAAAATGGAGAAAAATGTAAATAGCGAATTGAGCGATTAACATTTACAAGGTAAAAACAAAATCGGGAAATTACAAAGCTGGTAAATAGTTTCATTTATGTTTTGAGATCAGCGTCAATCAAAATAAAAATTGAAACATGCTCCCATCGGTTCCATTATGTAAATTCAATCTGAGTGATTATATTTTTACACTTTACTTCAGGTCATGATCTTTATGTAGTAAAGATTTTTATCTCAACCCAAAATGGGATATCTTTTTTTTGTAACGTTGTTAATAGATATTTGAAAACTAAATTTGTTATCAGTAATTAAATCATTTTTTATTTTTAGCATGACCCAAACTAAACCCCATAAAACATTCTGCCGATTTTTTTTGATTTGCTTTGCAATATTTTTCTCATTGGTTTGTAATGCACAGAAAGATACCCTGCATAAAGAGAGTATTTTCAGAGATACACTTGATGGCAAAATAGATCTCAGCAGGTATATTATAAATGCTAAAGGATTTGTACCAATTCCATTCTTAGTTACACAGCCAGCCCTCGGCGGTTTTGGCGGTGGTGTAGCCCCGTTATTTATTTCACCTAAAAAAAGGCCAGCCGGATATAAAGGATACATTCCACCGGATATTACCGCTGGGTTTGGAATGTACACTGCTAATAAAAGCTGGGCAGCCGGCGTGGGCCGTATGGGAAGTTTTCCATCGCTGGGCATTAAGTACCGGGCTTTTGTGGGCTATGGAGATATCAATCTTTCTTACTATCACACATTTTCTTTGGTGGGCGAAAAGGAACTTAACTTTAATATAAAAGCCGTTCCTGTATTTATTTCTATCTCAAAAAAAATAATGAAGCAAAATGTTTACCTGGGTTTGCAGTACCTGTTTTCTAAAAATGTGCTTAGGCCTAATTTCAGCGATTCGGTGCCTTCGTTCATAACAGAAAAAGAATTGAATAGCAAAATAGGTTCGTTAGGCCCCTTTATTGATTTTGATAATAGGAATACCATTTTTACACCCGATAAAGGCATGAAAATAAACCTGCTTGTAAATATTGATGACAGTTGGACGGGCAGTGATTATAAATACCAAAAATTATCTGGTTATATCAATGGTTTCATTCCCATTAAAAAAACCTGGATATGCGGGCTTCGCTTAGATGTTCAACAGGCTTTTGGCGATGTACCGTTTTATCTTTTACCAGATATTAATATGGAAGGTATACCTACAGCACGCTACCAGGGCACCACCACTATTGTTACACAAACCGAGCAACGAATTGATGTGAGTTATCGATGGAGCATAGTGGTGTTTGGGGGCGTGGGAAAAGCAATTGGAAAAAACGACACATTTAAAACCGGTACAACGGTGTATAATTATGGTACGGGTTTCAGGTATTTTCTTGCCCGTGCGTTTGGGCTGCGGGCGGGTATTGATGTTGCGGGTGGGCCGGGTAGCTGGGGTTATTATATTGTGTTTGGACAATGCTGGAATAAATAATAGCTGCCTTACTACTGATGATACTGAAAATAAAGAAATGATAGTGCATCCTTGAAACGAGTATTGGCATTAATACAAAACATCCGTTGATAAATTATTTATCATGTTCAACCCAAACCAATTCAGAAGTCTTGAATCCCAACCCTTCCGCCAATTTAAGATAATTTTGTTGTATGTTTTCAGGCATGGTTTTTTCCCTGGATAGCAGCCACAAATATTTTTGATTTTTGCCGGCTACGAGCGCATACTGATAACCAGCATCAATGGCAAGTACATTGTACCCTGCATAAAAAGGCCCAAAAAAAGATACTTTTAATTTTGCTTCGGTGGTATCACCAACAAACTTTGCTTTCCCTTCTGACTCCTTCCATTTATTTGTTTTATAATTATAGCCACGATTGAGCACTTTGATGCTGCCATCGGGATTAAATGAATAGTTGGCAGTAGTATTATTTAAATTTCGCTCAAAGCGAAAATCTAACCGGACAATCTCATACCACTGTCCTGCATATTTTTTAATATCAAAAGGTTTTACTGCTTCAGCTCCCTTTGGAATTGTTTTACAGGAATTCAATACTGCAATTGCAATTACAGTTAGCATTGCGGTACGGGCTAATGTTTTATTCATAATCTTTGATTCGTATTTTAAAATGGATTAAAAATTTATAAATTAATTTTTTGTTTTTCTATTTCAAGTCAAGAAGACGGACAATCAAACCAACAATTAATAGCTATAGAAAGTTCTGTTTGCAAACAAAAGTTTTAAAGCATTTATGCCCGGCGGATATCGCATTTTTAAATTTAAAAACCTTTTGTGTACCACAACTACCCGCCGGGGCCAATGTAATTTATGAATGTAGTACAACACATTAAACATGAATTAACAGACTACTTGCAGAAGGTAATAAGACTAGAATTAGAGATAATTCTTTGAGGAAAAATTAACGGAAAGAACATTAGAGACTAATGATAAAAAATAGCAACAAAAATTAAT
>JBGSIG010000308.1:0-13975 GCA_041742655.1 Ferruginibacter sp.
TCAATAGGGTTTGCAGAGGTTTTTGCAAAGCGTTTTTCAATGGAAATATTTTGATAATGAGCTTCAGTAGCATCAATTATTTTATCTGAATTAACCGAAAAATTATGCACAACAGCTTTAGTAAAATATTTTTTGTAGCTGGCCATTTGAATGTAATTGCACTTTTATTTCTTTATGCTTATTGCTGAAATTCAACAATAAACTCTGAAGAATATTCACTTTTATCCTGGTAGGTATCTTTAAAAAATAACCTTGCCTTGCGCCCCAATTTTAAACTGGTATTTTTATTGGCAACATCTTCCGGCGAATTAAGGGGTTGCAATGACGGATACCAGATAGTATGCCCGGGCCGTTCAATCAATAATTGTGGCTTCGACCATTGCTGTGCATTTTTCCCTATTCCTAAGTCAGCATTTTTATTAAAAGAAATATAAACGCTGCCGCCCTGCCATGAGGGGCCCTCTGCTCTTGCCATTAGCATTACCCATGACTTTAAATATGTATTCCAGCTTACTGATGGCCCCCAATAATATTTTGATTTTGGGGAAGAAGCAGGCCCGCCACCTTCAGCCATTGGAATTTGCAAAGAACTTACCGGAGCACCAATACCATCTGACGCAGCATCAAACCCTTTACCATTCCAGCGCTTTGCTTTGCCAACCGGGTTATCAAGGTCGGATAAGGCGATCCTGGCAATGCTGATACATTGTCCGCTCCATTCTTTTGATGCATCATAACTTGTAGAATTGTATATTCCCGGATAGCCATATTCACCATAAAAAAGATAGAGCCAATTACTACTGGCTACTGCAGAAGGGTCGCCGGTACCACCTGCAAAAGTTTTTGAAGTGTTATGCGTTTTTAAAATCATCCTTGGTTGAAGGTCTTCAATAAAAATGCCTTTATTGATCCAGCTTCTGCCGCCATCCAACGATTTCATAATACCGATTCTGCAAACCGCTGCAGGCGAGCCAGGTTCTTTTATTCCTTCGGTCCAGTCAGCATTGATGTACCCATGACCGGTTGCAGAATCGTAGGGAAGAGTGGACGGATAATTTTCGTTGTGATAAATGGCGAATAATGTTTTGCCCGTTTTATCTTTCTTGTCCTGGTAAACAGTTTCAAACCACACGGCACCATGTAAGCCATTTGCAGTTGGTAAAACATTCGGCGGCATTATTGGTTCTGTAAATGCATCCGCTTTACTACTAAAAGCTTCGTCCGCATTTTTGCCATCTGCAAATTTTAAATCACTGGCGTTTCCCCACAAGGGGTCTTCTCCATATTTTCCTGGAAAAATGCGGAAGGTATCTCCAACCCATACCTCAGCCATATTACAATCAACAAAGGAATTAAAATACGTTTTTTCAGTAGCAATTAAAACGGCTTTAGGTTCTCCGGAATGGGCATAGTGTGTTGTTTTATTTGAAACAACAGAGAAAGCCAAAATAATAATGAAAGCAGAAAATAAACTTATAAATTTTATTTTTTTCATTTAAGTAATATTTATAACCGTAAAGAAACTTTCTTTTGATACGTAAAATATAGAAATGCCCATTTCACCATTACATAACAAATGGCCAATGCAACAGCATTGTATGGATCGCCTATTAATTGCCCCACCTTTAATCTTTAACTGAAAGGAATACATCCACTTCACTATCGGTCCAGTCTTTATTGCTGCTGTCATATACTTCAAAGTCTGCCAGATAAGCCCTGTTAGTATCAGGTGTACTCCAGATTGTTTGCCAAACACTGATAATGCATTCGGGTATTTTTCCTTTGGTAGTAATTTTGTCATAGATGGCTGGGGTTATAACTAAACTATCCATTCCTTCCGGTACTTCGGTGTCGGCATTTACTTTGCAGCCAATAAAAAAAGAATAAGGTTTGGTGTGATCGCCATCATAGTCATGATACACTGCAAATACTTCATCGCTTATTTTACCGGTAATTTTATTTACGTAATCTCCCTGCCCAAATTTTTGCCACATGTTTCCACAATCAATACCCGCCTGTCCACTTTCATTGGTTGTTTTTTTGCCTAATGAAATACCTATCAATTTAAATTCTTCCAGTTTAATTTTATTCATAATTTTTTTGAAGTTTTTGTCTTATTGCCTACCTCAATTTCTTCCATTGAAAGGAGGATGATGCGCCAGCACAATATATTGAAAAAGGCAGGAATAAAATAATTACTGAAAATAATTGTCACTGTTACAAATATTAATATATATGATTAAATAATTACCTGCTTGTCATGATTGATCAATATGTAATTGGAGTTGATTTCGGAAGTGATTCCGTTCGCTCCATCATAGTAAATGCTGCAAACGGAAAAGAAGTTGCCGAGTCTGTTTTTTATTATCCACGCTGGAAAAAAGGTTTGTATTGCGATGCGTTGCACAATCAATTCCGCCAGCATCCGCTGGATTATATAGAAGGATTAGAGTTTACCATAAAAAATTGTTTGCAAAAGGTTGATCCTGCTGTTGCAGTCAACATAAAAGCTATTTCGGTTGATACCACTGGTTCTACACCGGTAGCAGTGGATGAAACGGGCACACCACTTGCTTTGCTAACAGCTTTTCAAGAGAATCCCAATGCGATGTTTGTTTTGTGGAAAGACCATACGGGAACAAAAGAAGCCAGTGAAATAAATACGCACGCTAAAAAGTTTGACATTAATTACCTGCAATTCGTAGGTGGTATTTATTCTTCCGAATGGTTTTGGGCAAAGTTGTTACATATTCTTCGGGCAGACGTTGAAGTTAGCAAGGCCACATATTCCTGGGTAGAACATTGTGACTGGATTCCATTTTTATTATCGGGCGGTAAAGATATAAAACAGATGAAACGTAGCGTATGCAGTGCCGGCCATAAAGCATTATGGAGCAAAGATTACAATGGGTTACCGCCAGATGATTTTTTTACATCGCTCGATCCATTGTTAAAAGGATTTACTGATAAATTATTTTCAGATACCTATACTTCTGCAGAGGCTGCGGGAAATCTTTCCGCAGAATGGTCCGAAAGATTAGGACTTACTACTGATGTAGTAATTGGCGTTGGCGCTTTTGATGCACACATGGGTGCAGTGGGCGGACAAATTGAACCCTACCATTTAAGCAAGGTAATGGGTACTTCCACCTGCGATATGCTGGTAGCGCCAATGAACGAAGTAGAAGGAAAACTGGTGAGTGGAATTTGCGGACAGGTGCCCGGCTCAGTTATTCCGGGAATGATGGGAATGGAAGCAGGGCAATCTGCTTTTGGAGATGCCTATGCCTGGTTTAAAAATATACTGGCATGGCCGTTACAAAAATTATTACCAAAATCTGCCGTTATTGACAGCGACACTGCTGCAAAATTAATTGACGAAACTACCAATAAAATTATTGCAGAATTGAGTGTACAAGCTGATTTAATTCCAACGAGTGAAAACAATGAACTAGCCTTGGATTGGTTAAATAGCCGCAGAACACCTGATGCAAATCAACTACTAAAAGGAGCTGTAAGTGGATTAAACTTAGGAACCGATGCACCTAGAATTTTTAGAGCTATTGCCGAAGCCACCTGTTTTGGTGCCAAGGCAATTGTTGATCGTTTTAATGAACAAGGCGTACCCGTTAAAGGCCTGATTGGCATTGGTGGCGTTGCAAAAAAATCGCCCTTCATTATGCAAATGATGGCAGATGTAATGGATATGCCCATCCGTATTCATAAGTCGGAGCAGACCTGCGCCCTTGGTGCAGCTATGTTTGCTGCTACTGCTTCGGGTATTTATGCTAAGGTAGAAGATGCGATGCAGGCAATGGGACAGGGTTTTGATGCAGAATATTTTCCTGATAAAAATAAAGTAGACGTGTATAAAAAGCGCTATGAACGGTATTTGGAATTTGGAAAGTTTATAGAAAGTAATGGATAATTGGGTTACTGGATAATTGATAGTGTTTAAATAGATGCGGAATGCCACAGCTAAATGATGAATAAATTTTGAAAGTAAAGATGGCTCAGGGAATTTAACTACTTTTCATTTTTTCACCATTTACCACATAAATGCAACAAGTAAACAGCATGAGTAAATACGAAACGATACAACAGTCCGCTTACGAAGCAAATATGCAATTGCCTAAATTAGGATTGGTATTGTTTACGTTTGGCAATGTAAGCGCTGCTGACAGGTCGTTGGGTGTGTTTGCCATTAAGCCCAGCGGTGTTGCCTATGAAGAACTAACACCGGATAAAATGGTGATCGTTGATTTTGATGGCAAAACTGTGCAGGGGAATCTTCGGCCTTCTTCTGATACGTTGACCCATGCAGTATTGTATAAGCATTGGCAAAATATTGGCGGCATTGCACATACACATTCAGAGTATGCCACCGCATGGGCGCAAAGCCAGCGGAGCATTCCTGTTTTTGGTACTACACATGCAGATCATACCACTGCAGATATTCCCTGTGCGCCTCCTATGAGTGATGAAATGATCCAGGGTAATTATGAATACGAAACTGGTTTTCAGATAATAAATGAGTTGAAAGAAGGAGGACTTACCTATGAAGAAATGGAAATGATACTTGTAGGAAACCATGCACCATTTACCTGGGGTAAAACCGCTCAAAAGGCAGTTTACAATAGTGCCGTGTTGGAATCCATTGCAAAGATGGCGTTGCTGACAGAACAAATAAATGCAAATGCGCCAAGGCTAAAAGATGCGCTGATAAAAAAACATTTTGAACGCAAACATGGCCCGGATAGTTATTATGGACAATAATTTTTTTTGACTTGCAGCAAACTGATAAGTGATGTGTATGTTGATTAGCCGGTAAGAATGTTAGACTTTTTTCTAAGTATTTTTAAAACGCCTTAAGGACCAGGCGGCAAAAAATAAATTTGTATTTTCTTAACGACTTTACGCCTTACCGGCAAAAAACATGTATTAAAAACGCCTAAACCTCTAAATGGCAAAAAAATAAAATATTTCTTAACGTCTCAACGCCTTACCGGCAAAAAAACATGATAGACTTAAAGCAATTAGAAGTGTGGTTTGTAACTGGCAGTCAGCATTTATATGGCGAAGAAACACTGCGCCAGGTAGCAGAACATTCAACCACCATTGCGGCTTCTTTAAATGATGCTGCGCAAATACCCGTGAGAGTAGTTTTTAAACCAACAGTAAAAACTACCGAAGAAATTTACAGCATTTGCATGGAAGCCAATACAGTAAAGAACTGTATTGGCATCATTGCATGGATGCATACTTTTTCACCTGCAAAAATGTGGATCGGCGGATTAAAAATTTTGCAAAAACCGCTTTGCCATCTACACACACAATTCAACAGAGATATACCCTGGAAGGATATTGATATGGATTTTATGAACCTGAATCAAAGCGCTCATGGCGACAGGGAATTTGGTTTTATGGTGAGCAGGATGCGCATGAACAGAAAAGTAATTGTGGGTCACTGGCAGGATAAAGAAGTGCTGGAAGAATTAAATACCTGGACACGTGCTGCCGCAGGCTGGAACGATTGGCAGGGTGCAAAGTTCGTTCGCTTTGGCGATAACATGCGATATGTAGCGGTTACTGACGGAGACAAAGTAGAAGCAGAATATAAATTTGGATACGCGGTAAATACACATGGTATTGGTGACCTGGTAAAAGTGATCAACGAAACAACTGACGCTGCAATTGATGGATTAATTGAAGAGTATGAGGCTGCTTATACAATGATGCCGTCTTTAAAAAAAGATGGCATTCAATATAGTTCCTTAAGAGATGCTGCAAAAATTGAGATCGGGCTTCGTACATTTTTGGAAGCAGGAAATTATAAAGGGTTTACCGATACATTCGAAGACTTGCATGGCATGACCCAGTTGCCTGGCATTGCAGCGCAACGATTAATGGCAGAAGGTTATGGCTTTGCAGGAGAAGGTGATTGGAAAACGGCTGCATTGGTAAGGGTGATGAAAGTAATGGGCAGTGGATTGCCCGGCGGCAATTCTTTTATGGAAGATTATACCTATCATTTTGATCCTGCAAACCCGATGGTACTGGGATCGCACATGTTGGAAATATGTCCGTCTATTGCGAAAGGAAAACCTGGTTGCCAGGTACATCCGTTGGGCATTGGTGGTAAAGCCGATCCTGTAAGATTAGTATTCAATACTGCTGCAGGTGCTGCTTTAAATGCTTCGCTGGTGGATATGGGAAACCGTTTTCGCTTGCTGGTAAATGAGGTTGAAGCGGTTAACCCTTTACATGATTTACCAAAACTTCCGGTGGCACGTGTTTTATGGAAACCTTATCCTGATATGAAAGCAGGTTGTGCCGCATGGATATTAGCAGGAGGTGCCCACCATACTGGCTATAGCCAAAACCTTTCTGCCGCTCATTTACAGGATTTTGCAGAGATGGCTTCAATTGAATTTGCGTTGATTGGAAAGAATACCGATCTCCATAATTTTAAAAATGAATTACGCTGGAACGAAGTATATTACCAATTAAATAAATAATATTGCTCACGAAACGATTCGCATTTACTAAAACCAACTCGCCATCATGGACAAAAACCTCGCCTTTGCTGATTACGCAGTTTTTATTGTGTATTTTATTATCGTAGCCGGTTATGGATACAGTGTTTATCATAAACGCAAAAAAAATGAGCACGATGCCAAAGCTTATTTCCTTGCCGAAGGAAATTTAACATGGTGGGCCATCGGGGCGTCGTTAATAGCGTCCAACATTTCGGCAGAACAATTTATTGGCATGAGCGGGGAGGGATTTTTTTTAGGCATCGCTGTAGCGGCCTATGAATGGATTGCCGCCATCGCTTTAATTATTGTTGCCGTTTGGTTTATTCCGGTGTATCTGAAGAATAAAATTTACACCATGCCTCAGTTTTTAAAAACAAGGTATAATGAATCTGTTGCTTTAATAATGGCAGTGTTCTGGTTATTTCTTTATGTGTTTGTAAACCTCACTTCTATTTTATATTTAGGTGCTGTGGCTATTAACGGGCTTGCTGGTGGAGGCTATCTTCATGTAATTATGTTGGGACTGGCCCTGTTTGCGTTGGTGATATCATTGGGAGGTATGAAGGTGGTGGCTTATACAGATGTAATCCAGGTTGCTGTACTAATTATTGGCGGATTGGTTACTACTTATATCGCCTTAACAACAGTGGGTGAATATTTTGGTGTGGGCCAGAATGCGATTGCAGGTTTTAAAGTGTTGATGAAAGAAGCGCCTGAACATTTCAAAATGATCATTCCACGGCCTACGGCTGATTCTTCTCAGAACGACATAGATAAATACCTTACTTTTCCCGGATTGATGAGTTACCTGGCTGGAATTTGGATCATAAATCTTAACTATTGGGGCTGCAATCAATATATTACACAACGTGCCCTTGGAGCCGATCTTCAAACTGCCCGCACAGGTATTTTATTTGCAGGCCTCTTAAAATTATTAATGCCGTTGATTGTAATGCTGCCTGGTATTGCTGCCTTTGTTTTATATAAAGATGGACATTTGCCCCAATTGGTAGGTGGTAAAGATGGTGCTTATTCGGCTGTTCTTACCTTTTTACCAACAGGGCTAAAAGGCTTGTCTGTAGCTGCTTTAACTGCAGCAATAGTCGCCTCACTGGCAGGTAAGGTAAACAGCATTTCTACTATTTACACATTGGATATCCATAAGAAATATTTTCATAAAGAAGCAGGAGAAAAGGCGCAGGTTAACGTTGGGCGAATTGCTGTTTTTGCCGCAATGGTTTTAGCTGTGATGTTTACGTGGACGGATGTGTTGGGTATTGGCGGCGTAGGTGGGTTTACCTACATTCAAAAATATACCGGCTTTATAAGCCCCGGTGTATTCGCCATGTTTTTTTTAGGCATGTTCTGGAAAAGAACTACCGGTGCTGCGGCAATTGTAGGGGTGTTACTTGGTTTCGGGCTTTCTGTATTGTTTAATGAATTTGCACCACAATTATTTGGTAACGAAACATGGTTGTACACTGCCTTTCCAAACGGTAAAGGTGGTCACGAAATTCCATTTCATATTTGCATGGGACTATCATTTGCATTTACAATGCTTGCTATGATTGTTGTTAGTTTTGCGGGACCAAGAATAAACCCGAAAGCCTTTGAGTTAGATAAACAAATGTTTAAACTAACACCAACAACAACCGCATTGATTGTATTTACCATGTTGGTGATATTTGCATTGTATGTAAAATTTTGGTAAAGAGTCGTCCATTTTTATTGCTTATTAAACAAAAAAATAATGCCCCGGTATTCACAACAGACGAGAATTTTATTTGCGGTGGATTGTATCATTTTTGGATATGATGGAATGGATCTTAAGCTGCTCGTAATTCAGAGAGCGTTGGAACCATATAGTGGTGAGTGGAGCCTTGTTGGAGGATTTGTAAGCGAAACGGAGAGTGCTGAAGTAGCAGCAGTGCGGGTGTTAAAAGATCTAACCGGGCTTGACGGCGTATATATGGAGCAGTTGCATGCCTTTACAGAACCCAATAGAGATACAGTGGAACGGACAGTTTCGGTGGCATTTTTTGCTTTGATAGATATTCAAAAATACAGGAAACAGATAAATGAAGAATATCATCCTGCATGGTTCCCCATCAATGAATTGCCTCCCTTAATTTTTGATCATATTGCCATGGTTGAACTGGCAAAAGAAAAACTACGTTACAAGGCGGCGCTTCACCCCCTGCTTTTTGAATTGTTACCGGCAAAATTTACCATTCCCCAGTTGCAAAATTTGTACACCTGTGTGTACAATGTGGTATTTGACAAAGGCAATTTTACACGTAAATTATTGTCAACAGGGCTGTTGCTTAAATTAAACGATAAGGATAAACTGAATTCCAGGAAGGGGGCCTTTTATTATAAAGTAGATACTAAAAAATACCAGGCAGGGTTTAAAGCATTTTTAAATTTTGTTCCACAATCGGCGCGACTGTGAGGAGTGAATGGTGAGGAGTGAATGGTGAATGGTGAAATCATGGCGAGTGTTTCAAACGCCGGAAGATTAACCATTTACTTTGACCATTCACCATTGCCCACTAAATCTTATTCATCAACAATTGTAAAATAAAAATCATGGTAAAAAAACATTCATCACTGCTACTGGCATTTATACTTTCAGCAAGTTTGTTATTTGCGCAACAAAACACAATAACAGTTAATGCTACTGGTGCAAAGTATACCATCAATAAACATATTTATGGCCATTTTGCAGAACATTTAGGCCATTGTATTTATGGCGGTTTTTACGTGGGTGATACTTCTTCAATACCAAATACGAATGGAGTAAGAAACGACATCGTTGCTGCACTCAAAAATTTAAATATTCCTAACCTTCGCTGGCCCGGTGGTTGTTTTGCCGATACCTATCACTGGAAAGATGGCATAGGACCAAAAGATAAAAGGCCAACAATGGTAAATAAATGGTGGGGAGGTGTTACAGAAGACAACAGTTTTGGTACGAATGATTTTTTAAATCTGTGCGAATTGCTGGGTACCGAAGCTTATATCTCCGGCAATGTTGGTAGCGGCACTGTACAGGAACTGGCTGATTGGGTACAGTACACAAATTTTAACGGTAAAAGCCCCATGAGCGATTTGCGTAAAGAAAATGGCAGAACCCAACCATGGCAAGTAAACCTTTGGGGCATTGGAAATGAAGCATGGGGCTGCGGCGGTAATATGACGGCAGAATACTATGCCAATGAATACCGGAAGTATGCAACTTTTATTGCTGATTGGGAAAATACAGGGCGGCTCATGCGCATAGCCTCCGGTGCAAGTGATGATGATTATCACTGGACAGAAACATTGATGAAAAATATTCCACTTAATATGCTGGGTGGTGTAGCTATGCACCACTATTCTGTAATTAACTGGAAACAGAAAGGGCCTGCTATTGACTTTTCAGAAGCACAATATTTTGCCACCATGAAGCAGGCATTGCTGATGGAGGAACTGGTAACAAAGCATGCTGCCGTAATGGATAAGTATGATCCTAAGCAAAAAATTGCATTGGTAGTGGATGAGTGGGGCGGTTGGTACGATGTAGAAAAAGGTACAAACCCTGGTTTTCTGTTTCAACAAAATACCATCAGAGACGCCATGATTGCCGGTACCACACTTAATATTTTTAACAATCATGCCGATAGGGTTCGCATAGCAAATTTGGCGCAATGCGTGAACGTGTTGCAGGCGGTTATTCTCACCAACCAGGAGAAGATGATTTTAACGCCAACCTACCACGTTATGGAAATGTACAAGGTTCATCAAAACGCAACACTGCTTCCCTTAACAATCACTGGCAACGATTATACTTTTGAAGGTCAAAAATTACCTGCGGTATCTGCATCTGTATCAAAAGACAGTACCGGAACCATTCATATTTCTTTGGTAAATATTGATCCAAAAAATCCGCAGAAAATTACACTCAATATCGGCACAGAAAAATTAAGCAACATCAGTGGAAGAATTCTTACATCAAAAAAATTGCAGGATTATAATTCGTTTGCTGACCCTGATAAAATTACACCAGTCATTTTTAAAGATGCAGTATTGAATAAAAATACAATTACCGTTACGCTGCCCGCAACTTCTGTAGTTGTGCTTACAGTGAAATAAAATTTAGTCAAAAGTTTTGTATGATTAACGTATTTGTATGAAAAAAATATTTATTCTCCTTTGTGGAACAGTGATTTTATTGTTGCCCATATTGGTTGGGGCGCAAAACAACAACACAATTACGGTACAGGTAAATAAACCCATTGCAGCAATTCAGCCAACTATGTGGGGAATTTTTTTTGAAGATATCAACCTCGGCGCTGATGGCGGTATTTATGCGGAACTGATAAAGAATCGCTCCTTTGAATTTTTTAAACCTTTGATGGGTTGGTCGGTAACTCAAAATGAATTTAACGAAGGTGCCGTATTGGTAATTAACAGGAGAGAAGAAAATAAAGCAAACCCTCGTTTTGTGCGCATAACAAAAGATGTAGCAACAGATACATTAGGTATTACCAATGAAGGATTTCGTGGAATGGGGATAAAAAAAGGATTGCGTTATGATTTTTCTATGATGTATCGGCAACCAGTCGCAGGTTTTAAATTGCATATCGAGTTGGTAAGTATTACCGGTAAAATAATTGGCAGTACTATGCTTGTTGCTCCTTCCACACCTGATACGGCATGGAAAAAAGCTGCGGTCAGTTTTAATGCAACAGATTCTACATTAAAAGGAAAATTAAATATTTGGTTTGAAGGGGCTGGTAAAATTGACCTCGATATGATCTCACTGTTTCCGGAAGATACCTGGAAAAGACGCCCCGGCGGAATGCGTGCTGATATGATACAATTGCTGGAAGATATGAAGCCAGGCTTTGTCCGTTTTCCCGGGGGGTGTATTGTTGAGGGACATGAATTGGCGACAAGGTATCAATGGAAGAAAACAATTGGTCCAATTGAAGAACGCCAGTTGATTATAAACAGATGGAACAGTGAATTTGCACATAAACCCACACCTGACTACTTTCAAACTTTCGGCCTTGGGTTTTATGAATATTTTCAACTGGCAGAAGATATTGGCGCTGCACCGCTACCTATTTTAAATGCGGGTATGGCCTGTCAGTTCAATACTGCAGAAGTGGTGTCGATGGAAGAATTATATCCTTATGTACAGGATGCCCTTGACCTGATTGAATTTGCTAACGGTGATACAAGTACGCAATGGGGAAAAGTGCGGGCAACAATGGGCCATCCTGCTTCTTTTAATTTAAAAATGATGGGTGTGGGCAATGAGAACTGGGGCCCGCAATATGTTGAACGGTTAAAAGTATTTTCAAAAGCCATCAAAGCAAAGTATCCCGATTTTAAACTGGTGCACAGTGCAGGTACCGATCCTAATGGTGAACGTTTTGATTACCTCAATGGCGAATTAAGAAGGATGAATGCGGACATTATTGATGAACATTATTATCGCAAGCCGGAATGGTTTTTGGCGAACGCTGCACGCTATGATAATTACCCGAGGGACGGCTCAAAAATATTTGCCGGTGAGTATGCAGCTCAAAGCGATTATACAGTAAGCGTCAATAATAAAAATAATGAAGAAACTGCCATAGCTGAAGCGGCCTTTATGACGGGGCTTGAACGCAATGCGGCCGTGGTAAACCTTGCATCGTACGCACCATTGTTTGCGCATATAGATGGTTGGCAGTGGACGCCTGATTTGATTTGGGTGAACAACCTGCAGAGTTATGGAACGCCCAATTATTACGTGCAAAAATTATTCAGTACCAATAAGGGAACCAATGTAGTACCGGCTTTAATGAATGGTAAATCAATTTCAGGACAGGATAGTCTATATGTTTCTGCTGTGATTGATAAAAATACCAACGATGTAATAATTAAGCTGGTGAATGCATCGGGTATTGCTGTCAATAAAATGTTTGCAATCACAGGCGCTAAAAAATTATCATCAACGGCAACAGTCACTGTTTTAAAAAGTAATTCAATGTTGGATGTAAATAGTTTTGCATCACCCAATGCCGTTAGCCCCGTCACTACTAATATCGAATTAAAAGGAAATAATGTGAATGTTTCATTACCGGCACATTCATTTAGCGTGTATCGTATAGCAATGAAATAAAATTTTTATTAAAAGGCAATTACTACTATTTGGGATTATGTACTGAGAAAGGTAGTAGCATAAAATTGGCCTGAGCGAAATTGAGTACAAACCAATATATTTATATCCTAAAACGATTCTCATGTTGTCATATCCCGTTCGTATTGCATTAATTGCCGCCCTTGGCGGATTTTTATTTGGGTTTGAAACAGCCGTTATTTCCGGTGCTGAAAAAACCATTCAACAATTGTGGAGTCTTAGCTCTTTCTGGCAGGGCTTTACGGTTGCTTCCAGTTTAATAGGTACGGTATTGGGTTCTTTGATTGCTGGTTTTCCCGCAAAAAAATATGGCCGCAAAAAAGTGTTGATTGCCATTGCCATACTCTATTTACTTTCTGCCATTGGTTGTGCATCTAGCTCGGCGTGGATATTGTTTATAACATTTCGTTTTATGGGAGGTATTGCAGTGGGTGCGTCGTCTGTGGTTGGGCCGATGTATATTTCTGAAATTTCGCCGGCGCATTTGCGTGGGCGTTTAGCTGGCTCATTTCAGGTGAATATAGTGCTGGGAATTTTTGTTGCGTATATCACCAATTTTTTATTTGCCGGTATTGGCGAAGATGCCTGGCGATGGATGTTAGGTATAATGGTAATACCTGCAGGTTTGTTTGCATTGCTGGTTCGCACTATTCCGGAAAGTCCACGCTGGTTAATTTTGAATGACAGAGATGCGGAAGCCATTCCGATCATGCAACGCATAGGAGAAATAAATCCGCAGAAGGTTATCGACGATATTCGCAATTCAGTCACGCATCATGCTGAAAAATTATTTCAACCAAAATTTCGTAAACCAATTGCGTATGCAGTCATACTAGCCATGTTCAACCAGCTTTCTGGTATCAATGCCATCATTTATTATGCACCACGCATATTTGAAATGGCAGGCTTCGATAAGGCGCAGGCATATTTGCAGCCTATCTATATCGGCGCAGCCAATTTAATATTTACGCTATTGGCAATGACTATGATTGATAAATTTGGCAGAAAGACCTTGCTGATAATTGGTTCTTTTGGTATGATATTTTTTCTTGGTTTAACAGCTATGGCATTCAGCAGTGCTGAACCCAATAGCAATGTTATCTTTTACCTGATTGGCTTCATCGCATTTTTTGGATTTTCGCAAGGTGCAGTTATTTGGGTTTTTATTTCAGAAATTTTTCCAAACTCAGTTCGGTCGCAAGGCGGTTCGCTGGGAAGTTTTACGCACTGGATAATGGCAGCCATTATTTCGTGGACCTTT
>JBGSIG010000309.1:0-10267 GCA_041742655.1 Ferruginibacter sp.
GAAGAGTTAGCAAAAAGGATATTTTAGCTTATGTGGCAGCGAGGGGAAATGGCAACGATCAGGCACCCGTTGTAAGTAAATCTACAACCGAATCACCCGCAATTGAAAATGAAAATAACACACAGGTCTCAGTAGCAACTGCCGGTGCTGCAATGGCAGGTTATACTGGCAATGTTGAAATAATTGAAATGGACCGCATGCGTAAACTGATTGCAAAACACATGGTTGACAGCAGCAATACCAGTGCACACGTAACCAGCTTTGCCGAATGTGATGTTACCAATATGGTATTATGGCGGGAAAAAATTAAAAAAGATTTTGAAAAACGTGAAGGCGAAAAAATAACCTATACTCCCCTGTTTGTGGAGGCTGTTGTAAAAAGCATAAAAAAATACCCTTTGCTGAGCAGCTCCATTGACGGTGATAAAATAATTATAAAGAAAGATTTAAATATTGGCATGGCAGCGGCGCTGCAAAATGGAAATTTAATTGTACCGGTAATAAAAAATGCAGACCAGCTAAACCTTGTTGGCCTCACCAAACAGGTAAACAATCTTGCCAATGCTGCAAGAACCGGCAAGCTAAAACCCGATGATACAAAAGGTGGCACGTTCACGCTTACCAATGTTGGCACTTTCGGAAGCATCATGGGCACACCCATCATCAACCAGCCGCAGGTAGCCATTATGGCCGTAGGCGCTATTAAAAAAAGGGCCGTGGTAATTGAAACCCCACAAGGCGACAGCATTGCCATCCGCCACATGATGTACATTTCATTAAGTTACGACCACCGCATTATTGATGGTGCACTGGGCTCTACTTTTTTAAATGCCGTATCAAAAGAATTGGAAAATTTTGATGGGGAGCGGAGTTTTTAGAATTTGCTTTCTCGATAATAATAAAATCCTGAACAGCTTACGCAACCCAACAATACAAAAAACGAAGAAGGTGACTATTAAAAATCATTAGGTTATAAATTTGTGAGTTGCATTTAATTAAATAAACACAAACTTTGGCTGCACATTCCCCAGATTCCACAACCAGAATAAAGGCTAAAACAACAATAATTAAAATAGCTGTAATAACTGTTTGTACTCTTACTATTTCTTGCAATGCAAACAGGAAAGATTCGTCAGTAAAAGAAAACAGTAATAGTCTTACTTATGAAAGACCAAAAATTAAAGATTCTACTGCAAAAGATTACTATAGTAAAGGCCTGAATGCAGTTAAAAAGGAAAGGGATGCTGATGCTGAATACTTTTTCCGCAAGGCAGATACGGCAGAAATTAATAATCCCATAATATTAACTGCTCTGGGTAATATGGCATATGTTTTAGGGGACAGTTTAAGAGGGGAATCCTTATACCTCCATGCAATTTCAATCGACAGTATTTATACACTTAGCTATCTCAACTACGCTCAACATTTAAAAAAGGAACATCAATTGGAGAAAGCTAATAGTATTTTATTAAAGGCTATTCAATTTAATCCGCATGATTATGATAAAGGTAGTATATATCATGATTTGGCATTACTGTCCGTAGAAATGAACAATTGTGACAGTGCAAAGGAATACTCTAAAAGGGCAAGGCTCCTTTCTCCAGGTCAGTATGGTTCATTTGTTCAAGAAATAGAATCTATCTGCAAAAATTGAAAACGGCGGCCAGTCGAGTAAGCAAGGGGGATTTCACCCCCTGCTCCGCACAGAACCGTACGTGAACCTCTCGATTCATAAGGCTCTTCAAGATGCATTGTTCAATTTTTTGCCCTTGTTGGCATGCACAAAATAAAACTTCCTATCCCGGCACGCCGCTGTTGCGAATGCTGAGCCTGTCGAAGTACAACCAACAGCCGAAGCCAGCGCCATAAAAGATGTTTTAGTGTAATAAAGTAATTTGCCGAAAAGTATTGATAATTTTGGAATTGTTATATGCAGTCGAACCCGCACTATTACAGCTTTGGTCAAAAACAAATCAACTAAAAAAGAAATATATCAAAACAAAGGCCATCTGCCATCACATCAACTTGGGGAAGCGGTTCCTGGAATATCGTCTCAACCTCTCTTTGAATTCGCATGAATGAGGCTGAATAACGCTCACGCTACAAATTCAACCTTTCTTCAAAATTGAAGAGGTAAATTTGCCTTATGAAATTGTTGCTCATAGAAGATGAAAAGGAGCTTGCCATCAGCATCCAAAAATATTTAACAGATAAAGACTTTGTTTGCGAATGGGTTGACAATGCAAAAGCGGCAATGGACAAAATTTCTATTTACGATTACGATTGCATTCTACTCGACCTTATGTTGCCAGACGGTAGTGGTTTTGAAATTTTAAAAGAATTGAAAGATCAAGACAAGCCTGAAGGTATTATTATCATTTCCGCAAAAGAAACATTATACACAAGAATAGAAGGCTTTAACCTGGGGGCTGATGATTATCTTACAAAACCGTTTCATTTATCCGAATTATTAGTAAGGATTCAGGCATTAATAAGAAGAAAAAATTTTAAAGGAAATAATATCGTTTCTTTCAACGAAATCCAAATTGACATTCTCTCTAAAATCGTTAAGGTTAATAACAACAAAATTGACACGACAAAGAAAGAAATTGGTTTGCTGCTTTACTTAATTGGGAACGAAAACAGGGTGTTGTCTAAAAGTGCTATTGCTGAACATTTATCTGGCGACATGGCAGATATGTTAGATAACCACGACTTTGTATATGCACACATAAAAAACCTAAAAAAGAAATTGAACGAAGCTGGAAGTGGAGATTACATTAAATCAATTTACGGCTTAGGCTACAAGTGGAAAAATGAATAAAAAACTTTTACATAAAACATCAAAAGCATACCTCTTTTATTCAATGCTGATTTTACTAATATCGGCTCCGATATTTTATTACGCTACAGAAAGGCTTTACATTCAAGAGGCCGACGACACATTATTACTACACAAAAAAGAGTTTCTAAAATACACTGTTTCAACATTAACATATACCGACATCCCGGTTTGGAACAGTTTTAACCGAAATGCAAAGATTGGCAGCGAAAAAAATGTTACCAGGGACACCTTTTTTTTTGCGTCGTATTACGACACATTAGATGCAGAACTGGAACCCTATCGGGAACTGAATTTCCCTGTTACCATCCAGGAAAAACAGTATACCTATTCAGAACGAATTAGTTTGGTAGAATCTGAAGACCTTTTAAAAAATGTTGCAATGTTGTTTTTTGCAATTATTTCAATTTTACTATTTGGCTTGTTCTTCATTACAAAAAAACTTTCTCAGAACCTCTGGAAACCATTTTACAAAACACTTCATCAAATTGAGCACTTTGAAATTGATAAAACCCAACCAAAGTTCTCCAAAACAGAAATTGAAGAATTTAATCGTTTAAATATCAGCATTCAAAAGCTTATTGACAGAAATGCGATTATCTACAAAAGTCAAAAAGAATTTATAGAAAATGCAGCTCACGAATTGCAAACTCCGTTAGCTGTTTTCCAGGCAAAAATTGACACCCTTATTCAGCGTTCAGATGTTACACAAGAGCAGTCAGAAATTTTAGATTCATTAAATGAAAACGTTTCCCGTTTAAACCGGTTGAATAAAAATCTGTTGCTACTTTCTAAAATCGAGCATGTCAGCTACAGCGACAAACAAACAATTTTATTATCCGGTTATCTTAAAAAAAATCTAGAGTTTTTTACCGAACAGGCAACAGCGAAGGCATTAACAATAAAAATGGAATTGCAGGAAGATTTTGAAATAAAATCAAATCATGTATTAGCCGAGGTACTAATAAGTAACCTGTTTTTAAACGCAATAAAACATAATATACCAAATGGTAAAATAAATATTGCCATAAAGTCAAATACACTTGCATTTTCTAACAGTGGGCAACCCTATCCTTTAACCACACATAAATTATTCAATCGCTTCTCTAAAGCAAACCCTTCCGAACAAGGCTCAGGCTTAGGTTTATCCATCGTTAAAAAAATAGCCGACATCAATAATTGGTCTGTTACATACCAATTTGAAAACAATCTTCACTCGTTTGCTGTTTCATTCTAAAAGTTGGGCAGGTACCTTGTTGGGCATAGCTTTCATGAAAATGTTTTATTTGATCGATCAAAGCAATTGCAATACTAAGCATAAGGCAATCCCGTATTTTTATATCGTAGTCTCCTAATTCAATATTTCTTCTAAATCATGTCGCAACTTTGTGTCATCAATTTATCATCCATTAAATAAAAACACAATGAAAAAGGCTATAGCAACAATGGTAGTAGTGTTTTTTGCCACATTCACCTTTGCACAAAAAATAAAGGAAAAAGATGTACCCGCCAATGTAAAAACTACCTTCCAGGCAAAGTACCCGACAGCTAAAGAAGTTAAGTGGGACAAAGAGGGCGAAGCGTACGAAGTAAGCTTTGACCTGGACAAAATAGACAATTCCGTTTTAATGGACGCCCTTGGTAACATTGTTGAAACGGAAGTTGAAATTGATTTGAACCAGTTGCCAACTGGGATTTTAGATTATGTAAAAACGCATTATCCCAATAAGAAGGCTAAAGAAGGAGCAAAAATTACCGATGCCCAAGGAAATGTAACCTACGAGGTGGCAGTTAAAGGAATTGACTTAATTTTTGACAGCACCGGAAAATTTATTAAAGAAGAAAAAGATTACTTTAAAAGTGACATCAATGCAGATAAAAATCAGTTTAATATTTTCATTACTTGTATTTGCCACTTCAATATTGAAAGCTCAGACTTCAGCTGTAAGCATTTCAGGCTTAATAAAAGGCAAAGGCGATAAAGCCGTTTTGCCTTTTGTAAACATCGTTTTGAAAACAGAAAAAGACAGTGCCTTTGTTACAGGCACAGTAAGCAATGAAGAAGGAAGATTTACATTAACCAATGTAAAATCGGGGAGTTATACCTTGGAATTCTCGAACTCAGGTTTTACATCAAAATCGCAACCCATTTTAGTAGGTTCACTAAGTGCTTTTTTAGACCTTGGAACAATAGAATTGGAGCAAGACGCAAAACAATTACAGGAAGTTGTTATTAGTGCAAAGCAAGATGATGTGAGCAATAAAATGGATAAAAAAACTTATTCGGTTGCTGCAAACATCAGTCAAACCGGCGGCTCAGTTCTACAGCAATTGAAAAATTTACCGGGCATAACCACCAGCCAGGATGGAAAAGTTGAACTAAGAGGTAGTGACAAAGTAGCCATTTTAATTGATGGCAAACAAACTGCACTAACTGGTTTTGGCAATCAAACAGGGTTAGACAATCTTCCCGCATCAGCCATTGACAGAATCGAAATCATTAACAACCCGTCCGCTAAGCAAGATGCCAACGGCAGCGCAGGTATCATCAATATTATCTACAAGCAACAAAAGCAGCAAGGCTTTAATGGCAAAGTTGGGTTTACAACAGGTGCAGGGGCATTGTGGCAAAAACGAGCAAACCTGCCAACTGTTCGTCCACAGTACCAGGCTACACCAAAAATAAATCCCTCGCTTTCTTTAAACTATCGCAAAAATAAAGTGAATGCCTTTTTACAGGCAGATTGGTTATATACAGAGACGCTCAACAAAAATGAATTCGTAACCAGAAATTATGATGATGGCACAACCATCAATCAGCAAACAAAAAGAAACCGGAACACCCATTTTGTTACTTCCAAAACGGGTGTTGATTGGAGCATTAGCAACCAGGATATGCTAACTGTTTCAGGACTGTTTGGCATTGAAAAAATAATTGACGTTGGCGACCAGCCTTTCTTTAATGGAGATATTTCTGAAAGAGAACGCCTTTGGCTATTTGTAGAAGATGAATTAAAAACTACGGCTGTTGCATCAATAGCCTACCAGCATAAATTTGCACAGCCAGGGCATTTACTAAACGCCGGCTTCAATTATACTTTTCACCGGGAAGATGAAAAATATAATTTTACAAATATTTTACCCACTTACACGGGGTTAGATTCCTTTGCGCTATTGTCAGACGAATACGTAGCCGATTTCACCTTTGATTATGTAAAACCTTTAAAATATGGACGAATTGAAGGCGGCATGAAATTTCGCTATCGGACCATCCCTACCAATATGCAATTTAAACCGGGGTTAAATTCGCCATTAGATAGCCTTGCAGGTGGTGCAGCAACTTATACCGAAATCATTCCGGCAGTATATGGCAACTATGTGTATGAAAGTAAAAAGATAGAAGCAGAAATTGGTTTAAGGGTAGAATATGTAAACCTGCAATATAATGTAAACGTAAACCATAACACCTATGAAAGTGATGGTTACAATTACACCCAGCCTTTTCCTAATATAAGGTTAGGTTATAAAATAAACGACGAAAATAAAATTTCAGCATTCTACAATCGAAGAGTTGACAGGCCGAATGAAGTAGATATTCGCATTTTTCCAAAATATGACGATGCCGAAATCATAAAGGTGGGCAATCCCGCACTTCGTCCACAGTTTACTAATTCTTATGAATTAGGTTATAAAACCAATTTAAAGAGTGGCTACTTTTTTTCAGCATTGTATCATCGTAGTGTACAGGGCACAATAACAAGAATAGCAACACAGGTGCCATCGAGCAATTTAATTTATGCAGTATTTCAAAATGCGGGGCATAGCAGTAACACAGGTATAGAATTGGTATTTCAAAAGAACTTATCGAAATTATTTTCGTTTAATACCAATGCTAACCTATATAAAAATGTCATAGATTCTTTTTCAGTAGAAAACAAATATCCGGTACCAACAATCTATACGGCACCTAAACAGCAATTAACATCCGGCAATATAAAACTGAATGCCATTTTTAATTTGCCAAAACAAACAGCGCTACAAATTACAGGCATTTATTTAGCACCCGATATCATACCACAAGGCAAAATAGGAACACGATTTTCAGTAGATGCAGGTATAAAAAAACAAATTCAAAACGGCAAAGGTGAAATATTTTTGAACGCCACCGATATTTTTAATACTCTAAAGATTAAAAAAGAAATAAACGGTAATGGCTTTACACTTGTTGGCACTGATTATTACGAAACGCAGGTTTTTAGATTAGGGTATAGTTATAAATTTTAGAGACTTTCTTTTGCTAAACTACTGCTCGACAATGATATAGACATTCATGCCAGCCAGGAGGAAAAATATGAATTTGTTGCATTGCTTCAGGAAAGATCAAATTGGTATAAATTATTTACTGGCTAAACAATCAAAATTCCTCAATAATAAATCAATAGTAAGATTGGATTCTCTGATTGGTTGATATAGCTTTTTAGTTCATTTAGAAAAAGCGGCGCTACTGTGGGGCAACCCTGGCTTTCGCAGATAGGCAGCGGCGCTGTCTCTTCATTAGGTACGCAGCTATGAGCATGCAACACCACAAAACGATTAAAAGCATTGCTGTTGGTACTATCCAGGCCATGTAATTTAAATGCCAATCCAAATTTGCCAATATACGATTTGCCTATTTTATATTTTCCCAATGAAGTACAAAAACTATTAGGCTTGTTTGAAAATTTAATTTGCCTGCTAAAGAGGCTTCCACCACTACCGTGTGCCACAAGGCCTGCCGATCTAATGGAATCATTTATAAGATCATACACAAAAAAACGCTTTTCGCCAGAGGCTATTTTCATGTCAGCCATAAAACAATAATCACTACCGTACCCATTTGTTAGTGCAAATTTTTTTATTTCGCTTGCAAGTTGCCTAATCCTAAACAGTGTGAAGCTATTACCTTTTATTACTACGGAGGAGAAAGATTTGATGTTAGATTTGTTACTAAACTTAGGTTGATACCAAAAAAAGTAGGCCACTCCTGACATTGTAATAAACAGCAACAACAAAGTAGAAAAGAGTTTCTTCGAAAATTTCATGGAAGTTTTATTTGGCTTAGATGCCTGCTTAAACTGTTTCCACAAAAAATTTTAGCCCGTTGTGTTAAATAAAACAAAATCAATCAACACCAAAAGCAAATAATGTAGATGACCCATCCATGCTGCCCATACCCATATTCATCATGGTAAAAACATATTCCCCTTTACCTAGAGATTTATCAATCACCATTTCCCAGTAACCTTCCCTTATTTTTTTCAGGCTGAAAGTAATTTTATCAGATGACTGAATTTTTTTAAACCCAAACGACGTTGCTCCCGGCGTTTTCATTGTCAACACTTTTCTTTTTCCCTTGCCGCTCTCTGCTTTGTAAAAATTAATATTGGCGGGATCCATCATACCCATACCACCCATGCCCTGCATCATGGCAGGGTCCATTCCATTGGCAAGCATCATAGAGTCTCTTTGTGTTGCGCCGGCATTTGTTTCGGGCGATGAGGCACCTGTAGAAAAAATGAACGTCATGTTGCCGCCATGCAACCTTACCGGCGATCTTTCACCATCAATAAAATACCCATTCTCTGCCCCGCCGATGCCACCAATTTTAGCTTTGGCTTCCAGCTTGGAAGAATTTTTTTCCAGGCGTTTTGCTAAATACACTGTATCCTTTTCCAAATAATTTACTTCGTTGTTAAATTCAGGTTCGGGATAATTATGCTTTGTATTTTGCGCAGTTGCAAACATTGTGCACATGATAAAACCTCCAAGTATTATGTATGTCCTTTTCATCGTTGTTTTTTTAAAGTGTATTAATTTACCCATGTTAAAAAATTAGTTATTCATAAGTTTTATGTTTAGTGAGAGGCGTCAATTTTTCACAATTCACCTCCCGATAGCTATCGGGACACCACTCACGTTACTTATCTTTTTCTGCTTTTTTATTTCCGCCAAACCTCCACCCTGCATATAGTTGCGCCACATTATTCTTTGCGTCCTCGATTGTAAAAGTGGGCATCTGGTAAGTTTGTAGACCGGTGTACAATTTGGCTAAGCTTACATTGTATCTTGCGCCAATTAATAATCCATTAAAAGGATCGACCTGGAAGCCTACTGCATAGCCATAATCGAACCTGTTCATCAGATCGGTTACATCATCGTAGGGAGAAGTGCCTCCTGTTGTTTTGTTGGTACTGTCTACATTTGCGCTTAACAGTATAGCGGTTTGTGCGCCAAATTGCAGTTGAAAAAATTTGGTAATGTTGATACACATTATTTGCGCCTGTGTAAAATAATCAAGGTTTACATTACCGGTGTTTTCTGTTGTTTTATAGTTATACCCCTGGCGGGAGAAAAGCATTTCTGACTGGAAACTGAAGATTTTTGTTGGAGGGGCTGCAAAAAATAATCCTACATTAAATCCCGACTGGCCGCTACTGCTAATATCACTGGCTGAAGAAACTTTGGCAAAATTAAGACCGCCCTTTACACCAAATTGTGCCTGCACAAAAAACGGGGAAAAGAGGAGAGCAAAAAAGAGTATCTTTTTCATATTTTGTTATTTTAAAAGTTTAAAAACTAAGTCGTTTGGTGCATAAAAATTAGACCTGGTTTTAGTTGCTACTCTTCCAGTCGACACCAAAAGCAAAAACTGTAAACTCTTTCAGGTCCATATTTTTTACCCACACAAAACCATATTCACCTGCTTCTAATTGTTCGGGCAATTGTATCATGTAATTGTCTTTCGAAACAATTTTTACACTAAAGTTGATGAGCTTCCCTTTAGCTTCGTCTTTATCGGTTATCAATCCTTCTTTTGCAGTTACGGTCACTTCTCTTTTTTGATCGGTAGGTAAAAAAAGGTACAGCTTTACATAAGAGGTAAGGTCTATTACATCGCCACTGGTTTTAATAAAAAACAGGATATCTTTTTTTGCAACAAAACGTATCCTGGATGCGGGAGCATCCATACTCAAAAATTGTCTCGCTCCTTTTAAACCAAGCGTTTTCTTTTTTGTAACCATCAATGCATTGGCATTTTCTAATTTAATAAGCTTGTTACCATCTTTATCAAAGTAATAAGGCTGATTAATAAATTCCGGCACCGGTAAAACTATTTCCTGCTGCACTACCGGTTTTACAATTGGCTTTGTTACATGCTTTACTATTATGGTGTCGTATTTTGCTCCCTTTTTTACAGTTTTGTTTTGTGCTTGTGCAGGCAACTGCAAACACAGGGCAATAATTAATAACAGCGTTGTAAAATTTAAATTCCTTTTCATTTGCATAGTTTTAATAATTATACCAGGAAGATGTCAGGCTATTGATAATTGAATAAAATGTATTCGTCATTAGCAATTTTATCAAGTAAAAATAATAAGACGGGTT
>JBGSIG010000310.1:0-1626 GCA_041742655.1 Ferruginibacter sp.
CCATGGACATTCAGCAAAAATTTCCTGAGTTATCAAAATACATAACAGAAATGCCGGTTACTATTCCTGATACGGTTAATCCGGAAATAACCACTAAAAATCTAAAAGATTACAACGAATCATTAAACAGTTTAGTAACAAAGTACTCAAAAAATCATACCAGCAACAAAAAGTAACTACTGTAAAACCTACATTTTATTTAAATCAAAAATATGATCAAAAAAAAATACCTGGGCATCTGGATGGATCATCAAAGTGCCCATATAATGGAACTCACAAATGGTGATATGCAAACCAACATCATCGAATCTACCTTTACGCACCAGGAAAAAGAACTCACTTTGAATAAGGGTGAAAAAGCAACGTATCATAAGGAGCAGCATGAGCAGTTAGCCTATTACAAAGCAATAGCAGCAGTAATTGAAAATTACCAGGAAGTGCTGTTGTTTGGCCCTACTACCGCCAGCTCGGAACTACTAAACATTTTACAGGCAGACCATCATTTTGATAAAATTGAAATTGAAACCAGGCAAGCAGGTAAAATGACAGAAAACCAGCAACACGCTTTTGTTAAAGAATATTTCTTTAAGCATTTATCCTGATTTTTAGAAAACTTATAACGCTTATTAAATACAGAAAATGACAACTAAAAAAGATACTACGAACAAGCCTGACCTACAAACCGGTAATGAGTATAAGGCTGACCCGGATGGCTATCCGGTATACCCGGCAAGTGAAGATATTTACAAAAAATATAAGGAAGAAGAAAACATTGACCCGGAAGATATATCAAAAAAGAAAGCCCCCAATGAAGATGATAAAGAAGCAACTGCGACTGAAGAGGATCTGTTAGCCGTAGGATTTGATGAAGATGATCCTGGCAGCGATTTAGATGTACCGGGTGCTGAGCTGGATGATGAGCAGGAAAAGATTGGAAGTGAAGATGAGGAAAACAACTATTACAGTGTAGGGGGAGATGACCACAATGATTTGGAAGAAGACAAAGAATAATAAATAAAAAATATGAAAAGAATATTGATTGCAATTGATTATGACCCGACAGCAGAAAGAGTTGCAGAAGAAGGTTTTTTACTTTGCGAAAAAGGGATGTAGAAATTACATTATTGCATGTAATAGCAAACCCTTCGTATTACGCCACCCCTGTGTACGACCCAATAATGGGATTTGAAGGCTTTATGAATTTAGATTTGTTACGGCCTGATATTATTGATGAGCTAAAAAAAATAGCAGCAGATTTTCTTGAAAAATCCAGGCACCATCTTGGTGATAATAATATAAAAACCCTGGTAAAAGAAGGTAGTGTAGCAGAATGTATTTTAGAAGCTGCTAAAGAATTACATGCTGGTATTATTGTTATAGGCTCTCATAGCCACAGATGGTTAGAGGATATAGTAATGGGAAGTATAACAGAAAAGGTTTTACATCATACCACTATCCCACTTTTCATCATTCCTACTAAAAAGCATAAGTAGCCATCTGCCTGCTTTGTTGTAAGTGCCGCATACTATATAATCAATTTGTGGAATGGCGCATTCCAACCCTTTCTGGGTTTCATTATGTAACACCTGAAAAAGTGGTTGACCTAGGCCCAATTAAAATTAATAA
>JBGSIG010000311.1:0-1959 GCA_041742655.1 Ferruginibacter sp.
CGGTACTCGAAAACGGCCCATAGGAGAACATATAGGACATGCTATAGTTTTTATTTAAATAGGGATCTAACACTTCGTAACCAACATGCGTGGCAAACTTACCGGCCGTAAGCTTTACCTTATCTGACACAGCATAGCTGATAAACATTTGATTTACCATTGACAATGTGGAGCTACTAGGCCCCTCGGGGTATGAAAATTCCTGTGCCCTCGGACCCCAGCCTAAATCGGCAGTGGCTCCTAATTTACCATTCAGCGCAGTTGCGTCGGCCCTTATAGAGGCCATGCCCAAAGCAAATGAGTTTTGAGAATTGGTGAAACTTGTATAGTTATTACTGTTAAAACCGTCATCAGCATTGGCAAAATTGTAACGGTAGTACCCATCAACAGAGCCAGAAAAAACCAGTGCTTTGGTTGAGTCTTGGGCAAATAGGGATGTCATGGTTGCAAAGGCGATAATTGCAGTTGCAAAAATTTTCTTAATCATTGTTTAAAGTTTAGAAGTTAATAAAATTAGTCTCGGCTTTTATTCATTCTGGCAGTGAGCAACCGTACTATTTTTTACTGTACTCCTAAAACCCGGGAAAGCATCTTAGGTAATAGGTAGTGTAAATCCACGATGACAATTACCATGGATTTACACCGTCTATTTTTTTTCGAGTTAACGCAATTTTCCTTTTTTATTTAAGCATTAATGGTTTCTTTTAAACTATTGCCATCCTTTACCAATAAAGTACCCTGTGTGTAGTTTTCACCATGCTGACTGGCATCCAAACCTTCATTTTCTTCATCTTCTGAAACACGCAAAGGATTAATAAAATTGATCAATTTAAAAATAACCCAACCAACCACAAAGCTATAAGTGGCTACTATAATCATTCCTTTAAATTGAGTGAAGAATAAATCGCCTCCAAAAAATAAACCCTGGTGATTGGTGGTAGCATCTAAAACAACAGCGCCGTTCACTGCATGTGATGCAAATACTCCTGTTAACAACATGCCTACAATTCCCCCAATACCATGACAAGGAAATACATCTAATGTATCATCAACTTTAGATTTTGTTCTTAACGACACAGCAAGGTTAGAAATAATAGCTGCTATAAAACCAATGAAGGCGCTATGCGCTATGCCAACGAAACCTGCACCTGGTGTTATAGCTACCAAACCAACAACGGCTCCAATACAAAATCCAAGAACAGAAGGCTTTTTCCCTCTAACTACATCAAAAAACATCCAGGATAGACCGGCTGTTGCAGCAGCGGTATTTGTAGTTGCAAAGGCTGAAACCGCTAAACTATTTGCACCTAATGCAGACCCTGCATTAAAACCAAACCAACCAAACCAAAGTAAACCGGTTCCAATTAACACATAAGGAACGTTGGCAGGATGATTTTCAATATTCTGAATATGTGACCTTCTTCTTTTTAGCACCAAAGCACCAGCCAATGCCGCACAACCTGCTGTAATGTGTACCACAGTACCACCTGCAAAATCAAGAACACCCATTTGAAATAAAAATCCTTCCGGATGCCATGCCCAGTGGCAAACCGGGAAATATATAAATAAAGCAAAAAGCACTATAAACAAAACATAAGAACTAAATTTTACTCTTTCTGCAACAGCGCCAACTACAAGGGCTGGCGTAATAATGGCAAACATTAACTGAAATATAGAAAACAATGTTAAGGGAATAGTTGGCCCACCCGCCCACGGAGCACCAGACACCACATTTTTATAAAACAAATGCGACATTGGGTCACCTATAATACCATTAAGCGAAGTTCCGAAAGACATTCCGTAGCCAACTGTAAGCCATAATACGGAAATAATACCTGCAGCTACAAAACTCTTGATCATGGTACTTAATACATTCTTTCGATTAACCATACCACCATAAAAGAAGGCAAGACCAGGCGTCATTAAAAATACAAGGGCGGTTGCCACCAAAACCCACGT
>JBGSIG010000312.1:0-8299 GCA_041742655.1 Ferruginibacter sp.
CATAAATTGCTGTTGATAGGCTCCTGTTTTACGGAGAATATAGGTGCCAAATTAAAGCAGCATAAATTTTCTGTGCTTGAAAATCCCAACGGTATTTTATTCAATCCTGTAAGCATTACAAAATCAATTTCATCTTATATTGACAATAAGCAATACACGGAAGCCGATCTGTTTTACCAAAATGAAACCTGGAACAGTTGGGAACATCACAGCCGTTTTTCTCATCCGGACAAAGTACATTGCTTAGAGAACATTAATCAATCACAACAACAGGCGCATCATTTTTTAAAAGATACAGACTGGGTATTGATAACATTGGGTTCAGCATTTGCCTACTCACAGCATGGCTCCGCAGCCACAACAGCATCAACAGTTGAAGGTGATATAGTTGCCAATTGCCACAAAGTACCCACCGATAAATTCAATAAAAAATTATTGAGTGTAGATGAAGTTGCAGGCGCCTTGCAAAAAATGATGAGTAAATTGCTAACTTTTAATCCAGCTTTAAAAATAATTTTTACCATCAGCCCCGTTCGTCATTTAAGGGATGGCTTTGTTGAAAATAACCGCAGTAAGGCTACGCTGATACAGGCAGTGCATTCATTGTGCGACGATGCAGAAAATATTTTTTATTTTCCTGCCTACGAATTGGTGATTGATGATTTGAGGGATTACCGGTTTTATGCAGAAGATATGGTACACCCAAATTATGGTGCAACCAATTACGTGTGGCAAAAATTTGTAGCCACCGGTATTGATGAACCATCTCAAAAATTAATGAAAGAGATTAATACAATCAATGCGGCAAAAAGCCACAAACCATTCAATCCAACATCTCAACAACACAATGCATTTTTACAAACTAATTTAGAAAAAGTTAATCAGCTAAGCAGGCAATATCCGTACATCAATTTTGATGAAGAGAAAAAATACTTTTCCTCTTTTGATGGAAACGCAGATTTGGCGGATTAATGCGGAAGAAGCAGCTATAAAATCGATTTTAAAAATCCGCATAGATCCGTTTCAATAAGCTTTATCAGCGCTTCTATAATCCGCAAAGCGGAGCTTCATTAATGTATCCTGTCACCCCTCACTTCCATTTCATTCATCACATTATTTTCATAAGTCAGCCATTCTTTCCAGCGCTTTCGCACTTTTTCTTTTTTGCAATAGGTTTCTGCAAGCTCGATAAATAAGGTGTAATGGCCTGCTTCGCTTTCCATAAAGCGCCGGTAAAATTTTCGCATGTATGCATCATTCAAGCCTTCGCTTAATCTTTTAAAGCGTTCGCAACTGCGTGCTTCTATTAATGCCATCGTTAGTAAATGATCCAGCAAACGATCATCGGGGCTGCCGCCCTTATGTTGAAACTCAATTAATTTATTTACATAAATATCTTTTCGCTGTTTGCCTAACTGCAATTTTCTTTTATGAAGTTCCGCCAAAACCAGGCGAAAATGGCCCCATTCTTCTGTAACAATCGGGCTTAGCTCCTGTACTAATTTTTCTTTATCACTATATCGCTGAATCAATGTAATGCAGGTGGTAGCAGCTTTTTGCTCGCAATAGGCATGGTCCGTCAATATTTCTTCCAACTGCATTTCGGCGAGGTTTATCCAGCGGGGATCAGTAGGTAATTGTAAACCAAGTATATTCTTTACATCAATGTTTTCTGTATCCATCACGCAAAAATAAATAATTGAATTTGGTTTGATGATGACATATTTTCTTAATTTACACACACAAAGTTTTATATGAGAATCTTGCCACTTATTATTACTGCAGCTATAACGACCGGGTTGGTTATTACTTTCAATACAAAATTATTGCTGCCGGCACCTTTAGGCAAATTATTAAGCCCTCAACATGGTATCTGGCAAAATGCTGAAAATAGCAATACGAGTTTTAATATAGATCTCAACTTCCCTCAATTGAAAGGTAAGGTAGACGTCTATTTCGATGACAGGCTGGTGCCACATGTTTTTGCAGAGCAGGAAAACGACGTGTATTTTGTACAAGGTTATCTTCATGCCAAGTTCAGGCTATGGCAAATGGAATTGCAGACATACGCTGCAGCAGGAAGAGCCAGTGAAATTATCGGTGATAAAGCACTTACCCATGATCGTGAGTTTAGAAGATTAGGTATGGGTTACGCTGCGGAAAATTCTTTAAAAGAAATGGAAAAAAGCCCTGAAGCTTTGGCTTCCTGCGACGCCTATACCGCTGGCGTGAACGCTTACATTAACAGCCTTTCCGAAAGCCAGTTGCCTATTGAGTATAAACTGATAGGGTACATTCCCGAGCCATGGAATAATTTAAAATCAATGTTGTTTATAAAATATATGGCGTACGACCTGGCTGCCCATGAGGATGATATCGAAATGACCAATGCGAAAAATTATTTTAACTCCACAGATTTTGATCTGTTATATCCAGCTAAGCAAGACTCTCTTGACCCAATTATTCCAAGAGGTACAATTTACGGGTTACCAAAAATGGAAGTGCGGAAACCCGCAACGGCAGATTCATTGTACCTGAAAAATAAAGACATGCTGGTGATAACGGAGGAAAAGCCAGACAGGGGAAATGGGAGTAACAACTGGGTGGTAAGCGGTAGTAAAGCAAAGAGTGGGGCACCCATTTTGTGCAATGATCCACACCTTGGTTTAAACCTTCCATCGCTTTGGTTTGAGATGCAGTTAAGTACACCCACCTTTAATGCGTACGGTGCCACATTTCCGGGAGCTCCCGGCGTTATCATTGGTTTTAATGATCATTGTGCGTGGGGAGAAACCAATGGCGGCAGGGATGTAAGGGATTATTATGAAATTACATTTAAAGATGATAGCCGGGCAGAGTATTGGTTTGACAGCGCCTGGAAAAAAACGGAATTCAGAATAGAAACCATTAAAGTAAAAGACAGTGCCGACTATATTGATACGGTGGCATACACCGTTTTTGGCCCCGTGATGTACGATAGAAGTTTTAGTGGCAACAGAACAGCCAACGATAAATATTACGCAGTACGATGGAAAGCACACGACCCAAGTAACGAACTTCTTGCCTTAAATTTATTGAACCATGCGAAAAATTACGATGATTATCTTGCAGCGGTCACCTATATTCATACACCCGGTCAAAATTTTGCGTTTGCTGCCAAAAGCGGAGATATTGCGATGCGTACAGAAGGCGAATGGCCGGCGAAGTGGATAGGTCAGGGTGATTTTATTATGCCCGGAACCGACAGCAGTTACCTGTGGCAGGGAATGATACCACAAGATGAAACACCCTTTCAATTTAATCCTGAAAGAGGCTTTGTAAGCAGTGCCAATCAAAAACCTGCCGATTCAACCTATCCCTATTATCTGGGAAGAAATTATCCGCCCTATCGTGGCTTTTTCATCAACAGAAAATTAGCCAGTATGACTGATATCACGGTGGATGATATGAAAGGGCTGCAAACCAATAATTATGATGTATTCGCAGAAATGGCGAGGCCGGTATTTTTAAACAATATAAGAGAAGAAGGATTGGATGAAGATGAAAAAAAGTACCTCGACATACTTAAGGCGTGGAATTTAAACAATGATGTAGATGAAACGGGGCCAACCGTTTTTTCAATACTTTGGCAAAGCTTCTATCATATTGTTTTTGATGATGTATTTAAGAATGCACCGGCTGTTATTATGCATCCTTTTGAAAGTAGTTTGCTTGATGGCATATTGCGGGACAGCAGCTTTAAGTTTTTAGATAATGGTGAAACGCCGCAAATTGAAACACTGGCCGATGATGTTACCGCTGCCTTTAGAGCAGCCGTACCAGAGTTGGTAAAAATTGACAACGCTGCAAGGTTGCCGTGGGCTAAATACAAAGCTACCCAGGTTGATCATTTAACTAAGCTGGTGCCTTTTAGCCGGCTTAATTTGCCCATCGGTGGAGGAGAACATTGCATTAACGCCACAAAAAAAACGCATGGTCCAAGCTGGCGCATGATAGTGAGCCTTACTGCAAATACCGAGGCCTATGGCGTTTACCCGGGCGGGCAGAGTGGCAACCCCGGCAGTAAATTCTATGATAATTTTATAAACCAATGGGTGGCCGGAAAATATTATCCCCTATGGATGATGAAAGCAGGTGAGGAAAATGATGCAAGGATACAATGGAAGATGAGTTTTAATAATTAGCCAATTTGTAAATGAACCTACACCCAAAAAAAATTAAACCGGCTTATTATTATGAAATTTATAGTGTCAATATTACTGATTGCATTGTTAAGTGTTACCGCCTGTTTGTATTTACCGTGGTGGAGCATCGCCATCGTGTCATTTATTGTAGCAGCCGCTATTCCACAAAAACCATGGAGATCTTTTTTGACTGGTTTTATAGCTTTGTTTTTATTATGGGTTTCATTATCCTGGTTTATTAGCAGCAACAACAATCACCTGCTTGCGCATAGGGTTTCCCTGATAATTATAAAAACAGATAGCCCTCTCTTTTTAATTTTAATAACTGCTTTGATAGGTTCTTTGGTAGCGGGTTTTGCAGCTTTGGCTGGTAGTTTTGTGAGGCGTAGTTAAAATTTTTTTTGTCCGAATTCAGAAGCTATGTGGAGCTTCATAGGCGTCGCACACTTTTACTTTTTTAGCTTTTTGTGAGCTTTTTTGTCCTGCTTCAATTGTCTGCCTGGATACACCGGCAATAAAAGGAAAAACAGCGTAACTGATTTGTATTTGGCTACTCTTAAATAGCCGGGTATTTCTCAGCATTGGCTAAAAAGGCAATGTTTTAAAGAAGTTCCTCTCGAAAATTGTAGCGTATATTACTCATAAATACAAAAATTACAAGCAACCGTAGGAAGACCCGACAAACCAACGACATTGAAAATGACATATATTATTATCGGAATTATTTTAACAGGCGGACTTGTTTTCTATTTGACAAGTTGTAGAAATAAACCAACTGCCAACTATAAGCAGACAGCAACTTACCAAGGCACCTCTAAACCGAAAGTTTATCAGACAAAAGAAAACGCATTTGAAGGTTTAAGAAATATGGCGTTTTCTGCGATACCTGAACAACTTGGACTTTCTTTGCCGACCGACAACACAGTTGTTTACGGAGTAATTATGGACTGGCAAATGGGTGAAGCGACCGCATCCACGGTTGCATATCAAACAGGTGACGCAAGTTTGTATTTGAGTTCGGGTGGTGGCGTTATTGGTGGCGGACAACATCAAAACGTAAATAGTTCCGTAAAACAATTTGTAAGTTTAGCACAAACCTTTCTTGACAAGACAACCAAAACAGAAACGACACCTTTGCCATCAACAGACGAAGTGAAATTTTATTTACTGACAAACCATGGCATTTTCGTTGGACAAGAGCAAATGAAAAACTTTGAAAATAATTCTTCGACTTGGTTGAAATTATTTGAAGAAGGAAATAATGTTTTGACAGAACTACGCAACACCAATGAGGAATAATCTTGACATAGCGGACAGAATAATGACTCGTCCTAAAAAAAGTTTACAGGTTAATAGATAAATCCTGCAATAGGTTTACAGGATTATTTTGGTTTTCTTTTTCAAAGCTATTTAATTTTTTTGAAATAGTTTTTCCATAACCTGTGGGTTTTATTTTTTGAGTGTTATGTAATTTATTTGGAGTTAAATTTCCGATGCTCATGTGTGGCAATTCAAGAAAATTCATAAATCATATTTACATAGTATCTTTATTATGTATCGGTAGAGCGAATCAAGCCAGACAGCAGATGTTTTTTCATAACATTTAAATGAATTTCAGTATTGTCAAAGAGTAATCTGCGAAGGGAAGAAAAGATAGGGCAATTTATGATTTGACATCAGTATAAAATCGTCTTAAAGTCGTACCGGCAAAGAAAATTAATCTATAAATAGTAAACCAACATGAGCCATATTTTAAAAGTAACAGCCATTTGCCTTTTTGCATGTATTAGTTTTTGTAATGCCTTTGCCCAGGACGGGCAGATTGTAAAAGTTATAAAATCGGGCAGCGAAAAAAAGGTAGATATTTTTATTGGAGATAAATTATTTTCCAGTTTTATATACCCGGATACATTAGAAAAGCCTGTGTTGTACCCTGTACATGCAGCCAACGGAGCCACTGTTACAAGAGGGTTTCCGCTAAACACCCAACCTGGCGACCCTACAGATCATCCGCACCATCTCGGCATCTGGTTTACTTTTGAAAATGTAAATGGACTGGATTTCTGGAATAATTCTTATGCCATTCCTGAAGAAAAAAAGCAGTCTTATGGTTGGATCAAAACAGATAAAATTCTTTCGACTGCCGATGGTAAAAAAGGCGGCTTATCCTATCATGCCAACTGGACCAACCAGCAGAACAGCATTCTTTTGGAAGAAACTACCAGCCTTGAATTTAGTGGCAACAACCGGCAGAGAATAATAGACAGGGTTACAGTGTTGAAAGCAACTATTGACGTAGTATTTACGGATGCAAAGGATGGCCTGTATGGCATAAGGCTGGCACATGCACTTCAATTGCCAACTGACAAAGACGAGGTTTTTACAGATGATAAGGGAAATAAGACAGTGGTAAAAGGCGGCACCGATATCATTGCAAATGGCAATTATATTTCCAGTACCAGTTTGCAGGGCGACAGTGTGTGGAGCACAAGAGGCCGTTGGTGTAAGGTGTATGGAAAAATAGGCAATGATTCGGTAAGCGTAACAATTGTGGATCATCCGTTAAATCCTAATTATCCAACTTTTTGGCATGCCCGTGGTTATGGATTATTTTCTGCCAACCCCCTGGGAGAAAAAATATTTACGAATGGAAAATCTGCTAAAAATCTTTCACTGAAAAAAGGGCAGTCAGTCACTTTTCGCTACCGTATGATTATTGATGAAGGTACTGATGCCATTTCCAGCACAGCAATAAATGAGCTGGCAGATGTTTTTGCCAAATCTAAATAACATAATACACTGTTTATGTTCCAGGCTCACTCAGTGCGTATTTGTATTTTTTATGTAGTTTCAATTTTTTACTGCACTCACTCCAATGCACAAACGAAGCAAATATTATTGAAACCAAGGTCATATTATATTGACAATGCGGGCAATGATAAAAGCAACGGAACTAAAAGCAGCCCATGGAAAACCATTCAAAAAATTAATTCAATTCGGTATAACCAAGGGGATACCTTGCTGCTCAAAGCGGGGCAAACCTTTAACGGAACGCTAACATTGGATTCTGCCAGCATGGGTTCGCTGAACCATCCAATATTAGTTACGGCTTTTGGTAAGGGCATGGCAATAATAAATGGGGGAAATGGAGCAGCAATCAAAATTGAAAAAACAAAATATATTAGCTTAAAGAAATTAAAGCTTACAGGCTCCGGACGAAAAGAAGGCAATACAAAAAATGGACTTTCGATAGATAGTAGCAGGAATATTTTTGTTGATAATATCGACATCAGTGGTTTTCAAAACGCGGGTTTATCTGTTTATTCGTCATCCGATGTAAGCATTACCAGGGTAAATGCACACGGGAATGGGTTTGCCGGTATTTCTGTGTCTGGACAATACCAAATAAAAGAAAGCTGCAAAAATATTTATGTAGGCTACTGTAAAGCCTGGAACAACCCGGGCAGTCCCGTTATTTTAAACAACCATAGCGGCAATGGAATTATTGCTGGTAATTGCCGCAATCTCACCATCGAATATTGTACCGCTACCAACAATGGTTGGGATATGCCCCGTGTTGGCAATGGGCCGGTTGGTATATGGTGTTTTGAAGCTGACAGTGTTGTTATTCAGCATTGCATTTCATATCGTAATAAAACATCCAAAGGTGGTGGCGATGGCGGCGGGTTCGATTTGGATGGAGGTGTTACCAATTCTATCATTCAGTATTGTCTCTCTTACGAAAATGAGGGAAGTGGTTTTGGAATTTTTCAGTATGCGGGAGCAAGTGACTGGTATAACAATACCATTCGGTTTAATATCAGCGAAAATGATGGCGGAGTCTCCGAAGCAGCCAGTGCCATTTTTATCTGGAACAGTTCAGACGATTCCCTTCAGTTTAAGGATTGCTTGTTCTACAACAATACGATTTATAATAGCAGGGGAGCGGCAATAGGCTATGCTGCAAACAGTGCAAGAAAAGCATTTAAGTTTTATAACAATATTTTTGTGGCACGTGATAGCCAGTTAAAGGGAAACAAAATGAATGATGTTTTTTTGGCCAATGATTGGTGGAGCCTGAAGAATAAATTTAACATAGAAGGCATTGCAAAACT
>JBGSIG010000313.1:0-10795 GCA_041742655.1 Ferruginibacter sp.
AATTTTATACCTCATAGTGAAAATAATCAGAGGAAAAAAATACACAGTTATGCACCCGAAAACTAAGCTGACCAGGAGTCAGGGATATAAGTGTAAAATGTTGATCTAAAAAGTAGCTTATACAAATGTTAACAGCGTCCTTGTCGATTCAAAAAAAAGAACCAATTTTTTATGGCAGTTGTTTTGATTATAAGTGTGCAATCCTTAGTGATATTATTAGCAAATGAGTATGATAACATTTTTTAATTTTCATAGATGATGGTGACAGAAAAAAAAATTTCACATAAGCAATTGGTGAAAATACATCATCAACCTGCCCTCACGGCCGATGGTGTAAACCTGGTGTACATTAACGATGGCATTGAAGGAATCAGGCGTATTAAGAAAGGTAAAGGCTTTAGCTATACTTTTAAAGAGGCAGAGGTAAAAGATAAGCGGATCATCAATCGCATAAAGAAACTGGCTATTCCGCCCGCATGGCAGAAAGTATGGATATGCCAAATGGACAATGGCCACCTGCAGGCCACAGGCTTCGACGTAAAAGCACGCAAGCAATACAGGTATCATGCTTTGTGGAATTACCTGCGCAACGAAACTAAATTTCATCACCTGGTAGAATTTGGCAAAGCGTTGCCTGCATTAAGGTTGCAGCTTGAAAAAGATATGTCGCAAAAAACAATCACAGAATCTAAAGTGATTGCTACCGTCATCAGCCTGATGGAACGCACCTACATAAGGATTGGAAATGAAAGCTATGAAAAAATGAACGGATCTTATGGCCTTACTACTCCAAAGGATAAGCATGTAGCAATAAGTGGCGACACAATTCAGTTTTCTTTTAAAGGAAAAAAAAGCATTCAACATAATATTGCCCTTAAGAATAAAAGACTGGCCAAGGCAGTTAAAGACTGCAGGGATATTCCGGGAAGGGAATTATTTCAATATTATGATACGGAAGGTGTGCGAAAAAGTATAGACAGCGGCATGGTGAATCACTATATAAAACAAGCAACCGGCGGCATATTCACCGCAAAAGATTTTCGCACATGGGCTGGGTCACTAAACATCCTGCATTCCTTTGCAGCAATGGAAAATGCGGTAGAAGAAAAAGAAAAGAAGAAAAATATATTGCAGGCGCTTGATGACGTAAGCGTAAGGCTTGGCAATACACGTACCGTTTGCAAAAAATATTATGTTCATCCCGGCATTATACAAATGTATGAAGAGGACAAGCTGAATGAATACCTTAAGCAATTGAATAAACTGGAAGAGGACGATGATAAAACCGGCATTACAGCAGCTGAAAAATTATTAATGAAAGTACTGCAGTCAAATACTACCAATTTAGTGAATGCACCTGAAATGATAACATAGACCGGCTGTGATAACAACTTCACAAATTAATTAGTAACGCATGAGTTACCTGGTGCATTCAAATTCGATTGATATCAGGGGTAGTATTATTTTTCTAGTGGGCGCTGGAGAAATCGCCCACTGCTCGCTGCCGCCGCCTGGTCTCCGACCAACGGCGATTTGAATGTAATATCTACCCACCAAGTTTCTTTATACACTCAATAATATTAATGCCCTGTTGCAAAACAGGCGCAAACAAATCTCCTTTTTGTTTAATTCTTTTTACGATGTTATGGATATGAAACTGAGAAGGATGCAAACCTTTTTTTACTTCCTTCCATTCAAGCGGCGTTGAAACAGTGGCACCGTCTTTTGGCCGCACACTGTAGGCTGAAGCCAATGTTTGGCCGGAGCGGTTCTGTAGATAATCGATATAAATTTTGTTTCCTCTCTTGGTAAGGTTTCGTTCAAGGCTGGTAAATGATGGCAATTGTTCCTGTGCCAGTGCGGCTACCACATGTGCAAATTCTTTGGCATCGTTATACTCATATTTATTTTTTAAAGGAACATATACATGCAGGCCGGTAGCTCCTGAGGTTTTACAAAAAGAAATGGCACCGGCCTTATCTAATACCGCCTTTACCGCCAGCGCAGTTTCTATCACCTGTTCAAATGTATTCTTATCGGATGGGTCAATATCAATAACCAGGTAGGATGGTTTCTTCAACGTCAATGTGGTCGAGTTCCATGGATTCATTTCTATACAACCTAAATTAGCCAGGTACAGCAGGGTGGCCTTGTTATTGCAAACAATGTAATGAATGGTTTTATCACTCGATTCAGAATAAATGTTTGCTTTTTTTACCCAGGCCGGCGCTGCTTCTCCTGCATCTTTGTGATAAAAACCTTCATCTTTTATTCCATTTGGATTTCGCTTTAACGACATGGGCCTGTTTTTTAAATAAGGTAAAATGTAATCAGCCATACCACCATAATAATTAACCAGGTCACCTTTGGTGATTCCATCTTTTGGCCAGAATATTTTATCGAGATTTGTTAGCTCCAATTTTCTTCGGCCGACAGTTAATGTCTTGCTGCCCGCTTGCTCTTTCACTGCTTTTGCCACTACCCGCTTCGCCGACTTCTTAACAGGAGATTTTTCTTCTTCTCTATTCATAATTATTTCGTTTGCATTTTTATCTGTCCTTAACCTTACAAAAACCGGGTGGCGCATCCTGTTGTCGTTGGTCAGTTCGGTAAAATTCAATTCGGCAACCAGCTTCGGTTTTACCCATGTAACCGGTGCATTCACTTTTATTTTTTCTTTAAATGGTGATGAAGGTGTTACCAGCGGCTGCATGCTATTCCAAACTTCGCCGAGGGTTTCGGCATAAAATCCGGTACCGGTGTGTCCAATGTAATGCAGTTGTTTGCCACTATATTTACCAAGAATTAAAGCGCCAAAATGTTGCCTGCTTCCTTTGCCACTGGTATAACCGGCTATCACCGCCTCGTGTGTTTGAATGTTTTTTATTTTTAGCCACTCCTTCGATCGCAAACCTTTATGGTAAAGACTATCTTTTTTCTTAGCCATAATACCTTCGAGGTTGGCACCCATTGCTTCTATAAAAAAAGCTTTTCCTTTTGTTTCTATGTGGTCGCAATACCTGATCACCGTATTTTTGCCCAACAATTTTTTTACTAATTTTTTTCTTTCTGTCAATGGCAAATCGGTAGTGTCGGTGTCTTCAAGTATTAAGATGTCGAACACATAATAAACCAATGGGTATTGAGTATAATTTTCGTAGTGTTGCAGTTTTTGAAAGTCCGTTTTTCCATTTTCATCCAGCAATGCAATTTCACCATCCAGCACCACATGATGTTTTATTTTTTTGAGCGCTGTAGCAATCAATGGATATTTTTCACTAAAAGATAATCCGTTTCTTGAATAGAGCCTGGTGCTGTTTCCATTAATTTCTGCAATAGCCCGGTATCCGTCAAGTTTTAATTCAAATAACCAATCCTTGTCATCAAAAGCTTCATCGGCTACCGATGCAAACATGGGCTTTATATAATTGGTTACTATCCTGGTTGGTGAGTGAGATTTTACAACGCTTTTTTCAGGCTTTTTTTTTAAAGTTTTTGTTGTTTGGCCAGTGGCAATTTTATTCTCCTTCTTTTTATCCCTGCTGTAGTCTTCGCTGTTATATTCGTCGTCCACGGCATTTGCATCCCGGTGCTTTATCAGCAGCCAGCTTTTTCCATCATCATTTTTCAATCGAACAAGAGCAAACTCCCCTTTTAATTTTTTACCTTTCAGTGAAACTTTTAAGCTGCCCTTTTCAAATGCGGCGAGCGCCGTCGTTTCAGAAATTACTTTGCCTTTTTCATCTTCAGGCTGGTATACGCCATTGTCCCAAACTTCCACCGTTCCTGCGCCGTAATTACCTTTAGGAATGGTGCCTTCGAAATCAATATAACTAACGGGATGATCTTCTACAAGCATTGCCAGCCGCTTTACGGAAGGATTCAATGATGGACCTTTAGGAACCGCCCAACTTTTCAGCACCCCATTCATCTGCAGCCTAAAATCGTAATGAATACGGGAAGCATGGTGGCGTTGTACCACAAAACGTAGCTGGTTAGTTTTAGATATTTTTCCCTTAGGTTCGGACGTTTGTGAAAAATTTCTTTTCTTATTGTACAATGACAGCGCCATCAGGATGCTTTTTTACGTTGGGTACCTAAGCTTGCTTTTAATTGCGCCATCAGGTCGGTGGCTTTGGAATGCACTACTTTCATTTCAGGCACCGCTTTTAATTTTCCTTTTGATTTTGCCCGAATAATTTTCATTAATTTTTCGGAGTAGGTATCTTTATATTTAGCGATATCAAATTTTCCGGTTAGCTGGTTTATCAGTTCTGTAGCCATTTTCATCTCGGCAGGTTTACTGGATGACGCAGGTAATTTCAAATCGGAAGGCTTCCTAATTTCTTCTGCAAACCTTATTTTATTTACCACTATCGCATCATGCACTGCTTTTATCAGGCAAAGACTTTCTTTATTGCGCAGCACAAAACTTCCGAGCCCGGCTTTGCCCGATTTCTTCAAAGCGTCCCCCAATAAGGCATACGCTTTAGTGCCATTTTTTTCAGGGGCAGCATAGTAAGGAACCTCGTAATAAATACTGCTAACTTCCTCCTCCTTTATAAACTGCATTATCTCAATTATTTTAGTTTTCTCAGGTGCCGCCCTGTCAAAATCTGCATCCTCCAATATCACATATTTATCATTTAAATTAAAGCCCTTTACAATATTGCCCCACTCCACCTCTTTGCCGGTACGCTCATTTACTCTTTTAAATTTAATGTTAGCATGATCCTTTTTATCCAGCATATCCAAATCAATTTCACTAGCCTCTACAGCACTAAATAATTTTACAGGGATGTTTACAAGGCCAAAACCTATAGCACCGGTCCAGATTGCTTTCATACAATAAATTTTATTTAATAAAATCTGTTACCAACTTAAAAAACCCCACATGTTGCAGGGTTTTACTGTTTGTTCGGAACTATTATTTCACGTGACATAAATTACCATTTGTTTAGAAAGGTTCTACATCCTGCTAGAAAACTTTCTCTGAACAAACCAACGATGATAAGGTAAAAAACTATGCCAACTTTAATATACAGAAAAGTGCAACCCTAATTATTTTTTAGGGAAATAATTTCTACGAATTGCATACAACGGTCGCCACAATTTTCATTAAGCAATTAAAATGAATCAATAAAACGGTGGAACAGTTATTGTACCTTCTACAAAAAACACAAAAACATTATGGGAGAAATAGACAATCTGGTAAGTGCAGAAGCCATTGAAAAAATTAAGAAAATAGCTATGGATGCAGATATAGCTTTATTTACCACAAACCTTACTACCCTTCCGCTGGCCACAAGGCCAATGGGTACATTAGACGTAGATGACGAAGGCAACCTTTGGTTTTTAAGCAAACAAGACAGCGATAAAAACCATGATATTGCAAATGACAACCGTGTGCAACTTTTTTACAGCGACAAAAGCAGTGCGGAATACCTTAGCGTTTATGGCAGGGCACAAATTTTAACTGATAGAACAAAGATTGAAGAATACTGGACGCCACTTGCAAAAGCATGGTTCAAAGAAGGGAAGGATGACCCCACTATCACTCTGCTAAAGGTAGCGCCTGAAGATGCTTACTATTGGGATACCAAAGAAAACAAATTAATAACGCTGGTAAAAATTGCTTTTAGCGCCATCACAGAACTTACTGTTGACGGAGGCGTGAAAGGCCACATAAAAGTCTAAAATTATTTTATGCTGACTATTATAAATGATTTGCCGCCCAATGTAGTGGGTGTAAAGGCAACAGGCGAAGTAAACAAAACAGATTTTGAAACGGTGCTGATACCTGCCCTGAAAGAATTGGCAAGCCGCACGGGAGAAATAAATTATTTATTGCACCTTGATACCGAAGTTAAAAATTTTACGCTTGGTGCATGGATCCAGGATGCAAAAATTGGCTTGAAGAATTTTTTCAGATGGAATAAAATTGCCATCGTTACGGATGAGAAAAAAGTTGAAAACTTTTCGGACGTTTTTGATTTGGCAGTACCTGGTGAATCAAAAGGTTTTTCATTGGAGCAATTAGAGGAGGCAAAAAAATGGGTATCGTCTTAAAATATAAAATCAAATACTATGGCTGTTCTGCAACTTGAAGCTCCCTGGGAGCAAGTGAAAAATTTATTGATGGAGGCTGTGCCCAGCCTTTCTGAAGAAGATTTAGTTTTCATACCCGGTGAGGATGATGTGTTGATTAACCGGCTTGCAGAAAAAATGGGTCGTACGCATGAGCAAATAAAAGGATGGATAGAAAGTGTCTCGCACACTTCCGGTAAAGCCTCGTAAAAAAGTTATGGCAAAAGCAACTAAAAAAGTTAATACTCCACAAACGCAGAAAAGGCCAGGCATTGAAAAAAACATGCATCCAAAGCCGCTGGCGGATTCTCATGCAATTTTTACAAATAAATTAAAAGACAAAGTGTTGCTGATAACAGGTGGTGACAGTGGTATTGGTAAAGCAGTAAGCATTTTATTTGCACGGCAGGGCGCAGATGTTGCAATTGTGTACCTGGCTGAAACGGAAGATGCGATGGTGACAAAGCAGCATATTGAGCAGTATGGTAAAAAATGTTTATTGATAAAGGGAGACATAAGCAAAGAATCGTTTTGTAAAACAGCAGTACAAAAAACAATAAAACACTTTGGAAAATTAGATATCCTGGTTAATAATGCAGCAATACATTACGAAACAAAAAACCCGCAGGATATCGACATAGCAAAAATGAAGCGGACCTTTGAAGTGAATATATTCTCTATGTTCTATTTTGTAAAATATGCTTTACCGCATTTAAAAAAAGGGTCTACTATTATAAATACTTCATCAGTTACGGCTTACAGGGGTAGTGCCGCATTGATTGATTATTCAGCAACAAAAGGTGCAATTGTTTCTTTTACAAGGAGCCTTGCTGCCAATCTTGTAAAAAAAGGTATCCGGGTAAATGGTGTAGCACCCGGCCCCATCTGGACGCCACTGATAGTAGCGAGTTTCGATAAAAAGAGAGTTGCAGAACATGGCAGCAAAGCACCAATGGAACGAGCCGGAGAACCTGCTGAAGTTGCTCCGGCCTATTTATTTTTGGCGAGCGAAGACTCATCTTATATTTCAGGACAATTTATTCATCCTAATGGAGGAGAAATTGTAAATGGCTAATGAAATAAAACATTTGAATTATCAATTTTATAAAATTTATTTTTATGAACAAAAAAAAGAAAGACGCTCCCAAACCTATGAGCGACAAAAATGAAATACCTGCCCACCCTGACAATAAAATCGATCAGGATTTTCCCGGCTTTCCGCGTGGACATGCAGCAGAAGAAGTAATCAATCCATCCACTACAACCGAAAAAAAAGTGGCGGACACACGCAATAAAGACGGTGAAAAAAGATAGGATTGTAATTCATTTTTTCTTTGAAAAAATGAATTACAATGGCAGGGGTTTGGAATAAATGTCAGCATAAGGGTAGGCAATAAAATAAAGGGATTTATACCGGTATTCCAATGCTCACTAACGTGGCAAAAGCTGACCTGGCTTAGGATAGGAGATACTGGGTCAATATTGTTGGCCGCTTTTTTAACTACACCATATTCTCTATAACCAAATTATACAAACAATAAACCTGTTATTATGAACAACACGACAAAAACCCACGAAGAAGTAAAGGGAATCATTTCGGCTACACTTGCTAACGGCCAGTCATTAGACGATTTTTGCGCAGAGCATATACCAGAATATAACAGAGACCGGTTTGAAGCATTGGCCATGAGGTTATTTTTAGGTAATGAAACCATCGTTACACTATATGCACTTGATAAAATCCGGCAGGAAGACACCACCTTAACTGAAGGAAGTCTACCTGTAAAAAAATTCAAACTAACACACCTGCCGCTATCTTCAGTATTCCCATACTTTAGTTCGCTCAACTGCACTTTATCTACCGGCAATTACAATATCGATGATATAGAAGTAATGAATAAATAAAATTATTTAAAAGTACCGTAACTATAATTTTTTTGAATGCAGTTACTTCAGGTAAAGTATTTACATAATTGCGGTTTCTAATAATTACAAAAGAGCGCACGTAAAAAAGCCAGGCATTGTGTGCCTGGCTTAAACTAAACCCTCAAGCCTTATTATTTTTACGTTTTCATTTTATCTTCATAGGCCATTGCCATATCAAGATGTTTACGCAATTCCGGAAGGGTTGCTGCAAACCATGCTTTAATATCCGGATCAGTACAATCCTCAGCACATTGCTCGTATTTATTTATTGCATCCTTATGGCTGGAAATTACATCATTCACATAATTCTTGTCAATTTCCTTTAACTTTTCGTCATGTAAATCATCTACTTTATCCAGTTGATCGGCTGTGAGTGCGGCAGGCAACGAGATGCTTTTTTTTGCAGCCAGTGCTACTAGCTGGTCATCGATAGATGCATGAGCCTGTGCCATTGTAGCAGAAAGTGTTTTTACTTCAACGTTGGTAACATACTTGTTAACGCTGTCGGACATTGCATTTTGAAACATACTTGCCGAGTATGCATCTACAACCGCTTGAGCGTCATTTTCGCCGGGCTTATCAAATTTTGCTTCGTTATGTTCTTCTGCTACTTCTTTGGTGTCGGCCTTTTCTTCGCTTCCACTGGTATTACACGCAGTTACGGATAATAGCAGTGACGCTGCGATGAAAAAATGTTGACTTAATTTTAAAATTTTCATAAAATTGATTTTGTTGTTAATAATAGTTTTAATGCCAGCCTTAATAAAATAATCATGCCATCAACACGATACTGCATAAGTAATGCTAGTTCATGCTAAAACACTCACATTGGAGGTAAATGACATGTCCTAAAATGGTGCGTCAGTTCCTCGATTGTAGCGTAGACTACCCATAAGCACCTTGAAAAAACAAAAAAGTAAAACTCGGCATTGCTATTTAAAATAATACGTTGTGATCACAAAAGAAAATGCAAAATGGCTTTGCACAATTAAAAAAAATACGCCTTAGTACGCAAAGATGCAGCGTTGCCAGTCTATCCTATGTTTTTGACAAAATTATTTCTTAAAGAAATACCAAAAAGCTACTTTTATTTGTGGGCTTGCAGGCTAAAAGAGGTACAAAAAACATATCCTCAAAAACGTTTAAGTATTTAAAAACAGTCGTAAAGAGAAATTGTATAAAATCGCCGCGGATAATTTACCACTACCAACAGCCGAAAATTTCACAACAATATGCATATAAAAAAATACCTGATCAATCGCCAGGAATGACCAGGTATAAAATTTTAAATAAAAGTGTGTCCGGAAATTGTCAGATGTGTACATTAGCAAGGTTACCCCAAACGCCAAACACCTTTAACAACCAAATTACAACAGCTATTACTACTACAGCATTTAAAATACTTTTGATGGTGCCCTGCATGGGAATGTATTTATTAATCAGCCAAAGCACAACGCCAACAGCTATAAGAACGAGAACAATAGTTATGATAGGCATGGTAAAAGTTTAAAAGGTTTAAGTTAAGTTGTTTACAGACTTAATCATTATTTATACCAATTAATTTTTGGTTCGGTTTGAAGGTATATTCAATGCCTGAGAAAATAATTTACAGTTGTATGGAATATTATACTGCGGCATCAGCTGATATTTCGTTGAAATTATTCCACAGCTTTCCCCATCTATGCTCTTTTTATTCATGTTTTTTATTCAAGAAAAACTACAAACTTAAAATCTCCATCAATTTATTTACAAAAAAAAGAGCAAAACATTTGTGGGCAGTTTTTTGCTGGTAATAGTAACTGAAACTACACTTACAAATAAGCTATGCCAACTAAAAAATCTTTTAACCAAACATTGCTGTATGTAGCCGATCAGGCATATTTTTTAAAATCATTCTTTCGTACTCTTTTAAAGAAAGGTTTTGAATGGGATGAATTGTTCAGGCAACTATATGTAATAGGCTACCGCTCCATAGGAATTGTAGCACTCACAGGTTTTATCTTAGGGGTAGTTATTACACTGCAATCGATTCCTTCATTTAAAGATTTTGGAGCAGAAGGATACATTCCGGGTATGGTATCGGTATCGGTTATACGCGAAATTGGACCGGTAATTATTGCGCTCATTTGTGCAGGAAAAATAGCCTCCGGCATTGGTGCCGAATTGGGGAGCATGAGTGTAACTGAGCAGATTGAAGCAATGGAAGTTTCCGGCGCCAACCCGGTTCAGTTTTTAGTAGTTACCCGCATTTTAGCGTGTACTATTATGGTTCCTTTGCTCACCATATTTGCAGATGCGATGTCACTGGTAGGTAGCTTTGTTGCCATCACTACTAACAATGGCATTAGTCCACAGTTATTTTTTTCAAAAGCAATTACCATATTAGATTTCGGCGACCTCGTTCCGGCTTTTGTCAAAACTATTTTCTTCGGTTTTGCCATCGGCTTTGTTGGGTGTTTTAAAGGTTTTGCTGCCAATGGCGGCACGGCAAGTGTTGGAACTGCTGCAAATTCAGCCGTAGTTACCGCATCTGTATGGATCATTATTCTTGACGCTGTAGTAGTACAGGTAAGCAATTCACTTTTATATCAATGATAAGTATGTCGACAGAAAAAGTTATTGAAATTGATGGATTGAAAAAAAGCTTTGGCGATAAAGCTATATTGAACGATATATCCTTTTTTGTAGAAAAAGGTGAAAATGTAGTGGTGTTGGGCAAATCGGGTACAGGCAAATCTGTTACTATTAAATGCATTGCAGGTTTGCTTAGCCAGGATGAAGG
>JBGSIG010000314.1:0-2317 GCA_041742655.1 Ferruginibacter sp.
GTGGCAAACCTTTAAAACTTCCATTCCATCCGGGCAGTTCTGTCTTTCCCTCAAAAAGTAATTGCCCTGCCCGGTTATAAATTCTAAACGCCTTTATCGCCGCAATGCCTCTTACTATCGGATGCAAATAGTCATTTTTGCCGTCATTGTTTGGGGTAAAAGCAGTGGGCACATATATTTCTACTTTCTTAACTATTTTTACCAATTGGGTGTCTGTTGTTATGCAGCCAGCCACACTAGTTATTGTAATGGTGTATAATTGTCCAGTATTGCCAGTAAAGATTGGTTCAAAACTTTCGGCCTCGTTTAAGTTCACCGCGGGGCTCCACAGCGCCATTTTTCCAATGGGTCTGGCTTTAAGAGGTAATGCAAAATTCTCAATACCATACTTTATCGGGTAGGTAATGCCTGCATTATCAAAATCTATTAGAATAGCTTTTTTAGGAGTGGTAGCTTTACACCCAAGATCATTTACTAGGAGGGCAAAATAAGTGCCGGGCAAATTAACCACGTAGTCCGGTTTGTTTGTTGCTTCGCTGAGCGGAACATTATCTCTGAACCATTCAATACTTTTTACCGGCGATACATGCAGTACGGCACTGTCGCCATGGCCAAAGCAATAAGCATCTTTTCCCTCCACACTCAGCAGGCTATCTATAATGGAAGACGATATGCGCACGGTATCCGTAGTGCGGCACCCTCCTCCGCTGTTGCTTGTGGCAACGATATAGTCTGTAGTAACTATGGGAGCTGCAAATGGATTTGCCGAAGCAGGGTTACTTAATCCGGCAACAGGCGACCATTGGTACGCCAGGCCGTCTTTGGGGACGGTTCCTATCCGGATTGAATCGCTATTGCAAGAAAGGGCATCGTTGCCCGCCAATGCTGTTACGGTAAGTGAATCTGTTACTCTGGTGAATAAAGTATTTATACAGCCAAAACCCGCATAAGGCTCCAGTCTAACCGCAAAGGTTGTTCCTGAAACGGGAGGAGGTGAAAGCCTTAACGTTTGCTCCGAACCCAGTATATTGGTCACGGAGCTATCATACCAGGTGTAGCCCTGGTAGCCAAAAGGGGCAACTATATTTATTGCCGTGTCATCGGGACAGTAAGTAGCGCCGGTTAGGTTGGCGCTGCATTCTGTATTTACATCAATATAGGCATAGCCGAAATGACGCCTGAAAGTGCAGTCTGCTGTTTTAAAAAACAGCCTTATTGTTTTACCTGCGTTACCTGACAAATCAACGGAAACCGTAGACCACTCTTTGTACAATACATCGACAGAATCTGATAAGGAAGAAATATGAAAGCCAGGAAGGGAAGACCCGATTGCTATAAAGGTGAATGACGCACAGCTAATGATGCTATTGTCAGTAACATTTCTAATTTCAGTTTCCATCCTGGGCTGTTCATTTTCCTGGTGACGGGGTTGCTGAAAAACAACGGCATAATGGTATGTAAGCGAATAAGAATTTTGATTTGGAGGAATTGTAAATTCATAGGAGATTCCTTCCGCCTGGCCTCCCGCCTGGGTGCTTCCAAGCCTCACAGAATGCCCGCTGCCGTTTGGGCAAAGCACAGGAAATCCCCCGAACCGATCAATTTCTTTTGAATCAGGACCGTACATGGTGTGTCTTTCTGGTATCGGGCCTGAGTTAGTGGAAAAAGAAATTACATTGTCATCGCCGATGGCCTGGGTAACACCGGTATAACAATTCCATCCATTAAAATTGCCGTTTTCAAAATCGATATTGGGTGGGCAAGTTTGTGCATTGGCTGCTGCACAAACTATAAGCAGCAGCCCAATCAATGCCAGCGGAAAAAAGTTAATAATCCACTTATAGCTTTTATGGCAATATTTTAAACCCAACTTGAAAAATTATGTGTATCTAAAGATAGTTTATTTAGATAAGGGGAAAAAGGATTTGCAGAAAATGTAAGCGGGAATCTAACACAAAACCTGCCTTCAAATCATTCTTATTTGTTGCAGCGTACAGGTGCGGTAGCGCCTGAATTGTGTTCAATTATTTTGTTGCCATTCTGTTTTTTTACCGTAGAGAAAAAGAGGGGCTGAGTTTACGCAGAGAAAATTCAAAAAGCTTTTGTTCTTCTTCGCTGCATTAGCCCGTTTCCTCCACCCATTTATCCCTATCGTCCGGGCTAAATTTCCAGGGGGCAAAATTGTTTTCAATATTGCTGAACATTACGTTCCATTCTTGCGGGGCGCTGCTGTCTTCCATAATAAGTGACCGGCGCATTTGTATAATAATATCTAATGGACTAATGCTAACGGGGCACTCTTCTACACAGGCATTAC
>JBGSIG010000315.1:0-4983 GCA_041742655.1 Ferruginibacter sp.
TGGCTGAACTACCCTCCTATTATGCAAAACGTACTTTATTAAATGAAATGATATTGCCCGAAGACATTGCCAATGCATGTTTTGCATTTGCAGGTGGATTACTAAATAAATCAACGGGTAATATTTTAAATGTTGATGGCGGTGTGGCGATGGGGTTTGTGAGGTAGTTGTCTGAACGATGATTTGGATGGATTGATTGGATTAAAAAGGATGATTTATTTTGATAGGTTCCTCCAAGGTGTAAAACAGTTTTTGGTATGTCAATAATACTGTTTCTACGGCCTCAGAAAAAAAGCGTTAAGAAAATTTGAATGTATGTCAGCCTGTCCCGATCTTTTATCGGGATTAAGAAATGAAATTGTTGTTACCAATGATCAGATTTATTTTTAGTTGGTAAGTCGCACATGGCCTGGCCACATTCTACTGATTGAGCTAATTTCATTTTAGGCATATATTCAAATTTTTAGCTTTTTTTCTGCAGCCTTGATTTTTTTTGTTACTTTTTTGCATCAAGGTAAAAAAGTAAATAGAGTGAAACTGAAAGTGTAAACAATAAAAAACATTCTTCCATATGAATGATAAAAATATTAATCAGGAAGCATCCGCACTTCACCGTATTGCAATTAAAATGAAACTGCATACCGGGCAGGAAGCTGAATATAAAAAAAGGCATGATGAATTGTGGCCCGAATTAAAGCAATTACTGGAGGCTTCTGGCATCAGTGATTATTCTATTTTTTTAGATGAGACTACCAATAGTTTGTTTGGCGTATTAAAGGCTGCTAACATACAGGCATTAGATAATCTGCCTGGCAATGCAGTAATGCAAAAATGGTGGGCACACATGAAGGATATCATGGAATCGAATGATGATAATTCGCCAGTCAGCATTCCTTTAACTGAAGTGTTTTATTTCCCTTAACTTGATTTCGCAACTTCTCATAAAAAATACGCCATATGTTTTTGAATAAACGCTTGATTGAAGAAAGCAACACACAACACTTAGCAACACACAAACGCAGTTATGAATATATTGCCGCGGGTATCAATAATGTAACATCTGTTATACAAAAACTAATAGACTTCCAGGTTGCTATTCCCAGTTGGGCTTTGGGCACAGGTGGCACAAGATTCGGTCGTTTCAATGGAGGTGGCGAGCCGGGTACTCTTGAGCAAAAGATCGAAGACATAGGCTTGCTGCATTCACTCAACCAATCAAGCGGCGCTATTTCATTACATATTCCATGGGATATTCCATCTGATGCAGCGGCAATAAAAGGGTTGGCCGCCAGGCATCATTTAAAATTCGATGCCGTTAATTCCAACACTTTCCAGGACCAGGCATCACAGGCGCTTAGTTATAAATTTGGTTCTTTGCAGCAGGTTGATAAAGCCGTGCGCAAACAAGCCATTGAACATAATATTGAAGTGATTAAGCAGGGAGAAGCACTTGGCTCAAAATCTTTAACCGTGTGGCTGGCTGATGGGTCTTGCTTTCCGGGACAATTGAATTTTAGAAAAGCCTGGCAAAATACGTATGAAAGTTTGCAGGAAATTTATGCGGCGCTACCGGCAGACTGGAAAATATTTGTAGAGTACAAAGCTTATGAACCCAATTTTTATTCTACCACCGTAGGCGATTGGGGCCAATCCTATTTATACACTTCTAAACTGGGGCCAAAAGCTTATACACTGGTTGATCTTGGCCATCATTTACCAAACGCCAATATTGAACAGATCGTTTCTTTACTGATGATGGAAAATAAGCTGGCAGGTTTTCATTTTAACGACAGCAAATATGGGGATGATGATTTAACCGTAGGCAGCATTAATCCTTACCAACTATTTTTAATTTTTAATGAACTGGTAGAAGGGATGGATGCAAGAGGGATGAATCATGCCAATGATCTTGCGTGGATGATTGATGCAAGCCATAGTGTAAAAGATCCATTGGAAGATTTGTTGCAATCTATAGAAGCTATCATGATAGCCTATGGGCAGGCGTTGATTGTAGACACTGCCGCACTAAAAGCGGCACAGGAAGAAAATGATGTGGTTAAGGCGCAGGAAATTTTACAAGCGGCTTACAGAACAGATGTGCGTGCATTGGTTGCAGAAGCCAGGATACAGTCTGGTGGTGCATTGCAACCGGTTCAGTTATTCAGGGATTTAAAAGTAAGGCAACAATTGATAAAGGAAAGAGGAGAAAAGAATGTGGCGACGGGGCTTTGAAGGTGAGTGGTGAGTTGTGAGTTGTGAGTGAGTGCGGCGTTGCAAAAGATGAATTTCATTTTTATATTTACTGAAAACAATTCCCTCACTTCTAAAATTCACGACCATGTTTTTAAATCTTGCTCACACCAAACTTGAAGTGTATGCAGCTTCAAGAGAATTGCCACTTGAATGTTACAGCATAACCAAAAAATTTCCGCCAGATGAACGATTTGCCCTTGTTCAGCAATTAAGACGGGCAGCTACTTCTGTTCACTTGAATCTTGCTGAGGGATGTTCAAGAAAATCGCAAAAAGAAAGAAACAGGTATTTTGAAATAGCAAGACGTTCGGTAATTGAAATAGATAGTGCAATTGGCATTGCCTTTGAATTACAATACGCGGCCTTGTAGGAACTACAAGTATTGAGCAATAACATAATTAAAACCTTTAAATTGCTAAGCGGAATGATTAAAAGTGAGGATACTCACCACTGACCACTCACCACTCACTACTCAGGACTCACAAAATGACAGCAACTCCCGTTATAGCAATATTCGATGTCGGTAAAACCAATAAAAAATTATTTCTGTTCGACAGTAAGTATAAAATTGTGTACGAAAAATCTGCAAAGTTTACAGAAACGGTGGACGAAGATGGTGATGCCTGCGAAAATCTTGATAGCCTTCGATCAAGTTTATTTGATTCCTTGAAAGAGGTTTTAAGAATGAAAGAATTCATCGTCACTGCCATCAATTTTTCTGCTTATGGCGCCAGCTTTGTGTACATTGATGAGCAAGGCAATCCGCTGTCACCCTTGTACAATTATTTAAAACAATATCCTAAACAGCTTAGCGATCAATTTTATGAAACCTATGGAGGAGAGCAAACTTTTGCGCACATCACCGCCTCTCCGGTTTTAGGAAGTCTAAATTCGGGGATGCAATTGTATCGTATCAAATACGAAAGGCCCGAACTTTTCAAAAAAATAAAATATGCATTGCATTTACCCCAGTACCTGAGTTATTTAATTACCGGTATCCCATGTGCTGATATCACAAGCATTGGATGTCATACCAATCTTTGGAATTTTAAAGATAACTGTTATCACACCTGGGTAGCGCAGGAAGGTGTAACCGATAAGCTGGGGTCAATTTATCCAGGCAACTATGTGCTACAAACAGACCTGTCAGCCATCGGGCATGGCACCAACAAATGTGCTGTGGGCATTGGCCTGCACGATAGCTCGGCCGCATTAATTCCTTACCTTATTAATTTTCACCTACCGTTTATTTTAATTTCAACCGGTACCTGGTGCATCAGTTTAAATCCATTTAACCAAACACCACTTACTAGTGAGGAATTAGAGAATGATTGTCTTTGCTACATGACCTACGAAGGTAATCCCGTAAAGGCTTCCCGGCTATTTGCAGGAAACGAACATGAACATCAGGTAAAAAGAATTGCAGCTCATTTCAATCAAAATACTATTCGTTACCGGGATATAAGATTTGATGCAGCTATAGTTGCCCTGCTGCAAAAGAAACCAGCTCCCGAAAAATATCAGCTAAACTTAAAAGAATCAGCATTTGTACAAAGAGATCTGGCAGCATTTAAAACAGATACAGAAGCCTATCATCAGTTAATATTAGACATAGTGTCGCAACAACATTTCTCTACAAAATTTGTATTGCAGGGAACCGCAGTAAAAAGAATTTTTGTTGATGGAGGCTTTGGCAAAAATGCCATCTATATGAATTTGATGGCGTTACTTTTTCCGGAGATAGAAGTATTTGCAGCTTCGATGGCACAGGCAACAGCAGTAGGCACGGCATTATCCATTCACACAGCCTGGAATAAAAAAGCATTGCCCAATGATATTATCGAGTTAAAATATTATTCCCCCACACAGCACCTGCTACAAGGTATCTAATTTATTATTGTTATCTTATATGCTCAAACCAACTGAAATATGAAATATAAGGCACTACTATTGTCAACATTTATTTTAATTATTACGGTTGGCCTGTTGGCTCAAACAGCAATGGTGAATGTACCGGGCCGCAACACTATTTCACTAAATGGGCAATGGAAAGCCATCATTGATATTAATGATGTGGGCATCGGTAACTGGGCCGCAATATGGAAAGATAAAACACCTAAAAGCAAAACAGATTTTGTTGAATATAGTTTTGAAGGCGGGCCCGTGCTTAACGTACCCGGCGATTTTAATTCACAGTTGCCAGAGCTCAACTATTATGAAAGTACCATCTGGTATAAAAAAACTTTTACCTGGCATAAAAATGATAACCGGCTCTTTATTCATTTTGGCGCTGTCAATTACAAATGTGATGTAGTGTTAAACGGAGAAAAAATTGGCCATCACGAAGGCGGCTTTACACCATTTCAATTTGAATTAACCGATAAAATAAAGGAAGGAGAAAACGCAGTTATAGTAAGAGCCAACAGTCAGCGGGTGAAGGATGGCATACCTGCGTTGGGTTTCGATTGGTTTAATTATGGTGGTATTACAAGAGACGTACATCTTATTGAAACACCGGCCGTATTTATTGAAGACTATTTTATACAATTAAAAAAAGGTAGTGATAAAGAAGTACAAGGGTGGGTAAAAATAAATGGGGCTAACTCATCGCAAAAAATACGGGTACAGATACCCGAAGCAAAAATAAATTATTCAATACAAACCAATGACAGTGGATTTGCTGAAATTAAATTTCCCGCAAAATTTTTATTATGGACACCACAGCAACCA
>JBGSIG010000316.1:0-5377 GCA_041742655.1 Ferruginibacter sp.
CCAGTGCTGACCGGAGGCTGTTCAAAGGTTGCGGCTGGGCCACCATGTATACACATCCACTCCAGTACGCCTTAGCGTAAGAATGCCAGCCACCAAACACCTCAGCGCCATCAGCCCCGACTGGAAAGCAGCAGTAGGCGACGGCAAAACAGTACAGTGGCCCGTAGGCGTAGGTGCAAAAGGCAACGAAGGCGTCACCAGCCAACTCTTCTTTGGCAGGCAACATAAGCGGTGAATGAAATGCCCCGCCAACCGGCAGTACAAGCGCCCGTTTTGCACCAGCCGCTTTCATCCGTTCACACGCAATTTCAATTCCTTTCAAAGACCCACTTATTACCAATTGACCCGGACAATTGTAATTTGCGGGTACTACAATTTCACCTGTTTCTTTTTGCACTGCGGCACACACTTCTTCTACTTTATCATCGGCCAATGCTAATACGGCAGCCATGGTAGAAGGTTCTAATTCGCAGGCACGCTGCATTGCTTTTGCCCTTATAGAAACCAATTTAAAAGCATCCTCAAAACTTAGTACACCATTGGCAACCAACGCAGAAAATTCCCCAAGTGAATGCCCGGCAACCATATCGGGTTTTGCATCTGGCAGCATTTTAAATGCAATAACCGCATGCAAAAAAACAGCAGGTTGGGTAACATTTGTTTGCTTTAGATCTTCATCGCTACCACTGAACATTATTTCAGAAATACGAAAACCGGCTATTTCGTTTGCCTGTTCAAATAATTCTTTGGCAGATGAATTTGTTTCGTATAAAATTTTTCCCATTCCACTGAACTGCGATCCCTGTCCGGGAAATATGTATGCATGTGCCATAATTAAAGTTTTTTATTCTGCAAATAAAACAAAAAATCCCTCAATAGTGAGGGATTAAAAAGATTTATAAGCATTTTGCTTAATGAAGTTTTGCACTAATCAATTTTACAAATTCACTCCTTGTTTCATTTTTTTCAAACTCTCCCCAAAAAGCAGATGTGGTTGTAACAGAATTTTGCTTTTGCACGCCCCTCATCATCATGCATAAATGCGATGCTTCAATAACTACCGCTACGCCCAATGGATTAAGCGTCTCTTTAATTGAATTCAGAATCTGGTGCGTTAATCTTTCCTGCACCTGCAGCCTCCTGCTATAAACATCTACTACCCTTGCAATTTTACTTAAACCCGTGATCCAGCCGTTGGGAATATACGCAACATGGGCTTTACCATAAAAGGGCAAAATATGATGTTCGCACATGCTATAGAGTTCAATGTCTTTTACAATGATCATCTCGCTAACCTCTTCATGAAATTTAGCTGAATTTAATATTGCGTTAGCATCCTGTTGATACCCCTGTGTTAAAAACTGCATGGCCTTTGCAAGTCTTTCAGGTGTTTTTTGAAGGCCTTCCCTATTCGCATCTTCCCCCAATAAGATTAAAGAATCTTTATAATTTTTTATTAAGCCCGACGTAACTGCCTCATCATAGTGTTCTATTTTTTTATATGCCATCGCTAAGGTTCTGGTTTACTTTTAGTGAGATATTGTCTGTAATATTGTGCACGTTTGATATGGTAAACTATTCCTGTTCTAAGCAAATGGGTATTCAACAAAATTTCTTTCTGTTTCGTACAGGCGTATATTTAAATCAAACCTGGGTTCAATTTTTTCCCTTAAAATATTGTAAATAACTATTACAATATTTTCAGCACTGGGGTTTAAATTTTTAAATTCAAGTGTGTCCAGGTTTAAATTTTTATGATCAAAGCGTTCCAAAACATTCTCCCGTATAAGATCACTCAATAGTTTCATATCATAAACATAACCCGTTTCAGTATCGGGTACTCCAGTAAGTCTTACAATGAGTTCATAATTATGCCCATGAAAATTTGGATTATTACACTTACCAAAAACTTTATCATTCGTCGCCTCACCCCACATTGGGTTGTGTAAGCGATGGGCAGCATTAAAATGCTCTTTTCGGTAAACTGCAACTTTATTATTCATATTGAATTACAAATACATTAACAAAAATCAAATGGCAAAATGTCTGCCGAAGGCTACAACAGAAGTGTGCTGTTTAAGCGCATCCAAGCCGGAATAGTATTACAACTAAAGTTACTGTTTGTTTACAAAAAAGCAATAATTTAATTGCCGAAATACTCTACGAAAATACGAGGTGTTTCATACAATTTAAGGCAGTGTAGTTTTACCCCCTCAGGTAAATGTGGGTTTAGCTGCTCCCATATACCAATTACTAAATTTTCTATAGAACAAATTTTACCCGCCATAAAATCTACGTCTACGTTAAGGTTCTTATGATCCAACTTATCTATTACGTGTTCCTTTACAATAATACTTAACCGTTTTACATCATATACAAAGCCGGTTTCAGGGTGCGGATCGCCTTTTAATGTAACATATAGCTCAAAATTGTGCCCATGCCAGTTTTCATTGGCACATTTTCCAAAAACAGCCTCATTCTGCTGATGGCTCCACGCAGGATTAAATAATTTATGAGCAGCGTTAAAATGTTCTATACGTGTTATGTAAACCATGCCAGCGGTAAAATTTTCGCAAAGGTAATTGCTAAAGACTAAAATATGAAGAGTATGCCCGAATTTTGCCAAATGCACATTTTACTTATATCAGCTACTGAATTTGAAATACAGCCGACTTTAATATTAGTGGAAAAGGAAAAGTTTCTGCCGAAAGACCATACAATTGAAGTATTAGTAACTGGTGTAGGGCAGGTAGCCGTTACTTATAGCTTAACAACTACTCTTCAAAATAAACCGCCTGATCTTGTAATGCAGGCAGGTATTGCTGGATGTTTTGATGAAAGATTAGTTTTAGGCGAAACGGTTTTAGTTAAACAAGATACTTTTGGTGATGTTGGAATGGAGGAAAAAGAAAAATTCAAAACTTTATTTGATGCAGGTTTTGCAGAAAAAAATGATTCACCTTTTTTTGATGGCTGGCTTATCAATTCTCATAAAATATTGGATCAGTCAAAATTAAAAAGGGTTAAAGCCATCACTGTAAATAAAGTGAGTGACAGTTTATTACAAAAACAACAATTAATAAATCATTTTGCGCCGGATATAGAAAGCATGGAAGGCGCCGCTTTTCACTATGTATGCCTGCAGCAAAAAATTCCATTTATACAAATAAGAAGCATTAGTAATGCGGTGGGCGAAAGAGATAAAAATAAATGGCAAATAAAAGATGCAGTTATTAATTTGAATACCGAATTGGAAAAACTTATTAAGCAATTAGTATGAAATTTATTGTAGGATTTTCACCCTGCCCCAATGATACATTTATTTTTGATGCACTGGTAAATAAAAAAATAGATACGGGTGATTTTGAATTTGACGCTGTACTGGAAGATGTGCAAACGTTGAACCAGTGGGCAATGCAAGGTAAACTGGATATTACAAAATTAAGCTATGGTGCATTACCACTTGCATTGAATGACTATGCAGTTTTGCAAAGCGGAAGCGCATTAGGAAGAAGTGTTGGACCCTTGTTAATTACCGGCCCCTTGCAGCCCTGCCCCGAAAATGCAGGCTTAGTAAACTCATATAAAGATGTAGCTTTTGTCAACAATGCTAATATTGCTATACCCGGAGAGCAAACAACAGCGCACCTGCTTTTTTCATTGGCATATCCAAATGCAAAAAAGAAAACTTTCTTGCGGTATGATGCCATTGAGAATTTTGTTACAGATGGTAAGGGCCTGGGAGTTATTATTCACGAAAACCGGTTTACTTATAAAGGTAAAGGCTTAAAAAAAATAATTGACCTGGGTGATTTCTGGGAAAAAGAAACAGGTAGTGCAATACCCTTAGGCGGCATTGTAATTAATAGAAAAATCAGTAGCAATATTCAGCAACAAATAGATGCGCTCATTAAAAAAAGTATTGAATATGCTTTTGCCAACTACCCTGGATTAAACGATTATATAAAAAACAATGCGCAGGAAATGAGCGAGGATGTAATGCGGCAACATATCGATTTGTATGTAAATGATTATTCTGTAAACCTAGGTGAAGAAGGAAAAAATGCAATCAAAAAATTACTACAGGTCTACCAACAAACAAACAATTGCTCTATTGATTACAATAACATTTTTGTCAATTAAGAATAGAGTACTGACAGAAATTTACTACTTCTTCAATGCCTGGCTATATGTCTCCAAACAGCGCTTTCTTGCAAAATCATGATCTACCATAGGTTGGGGATAATTAAAACTATCTAATTCCGGAATCCATTTCCTTATATATTTTAATGCTGAATCAAATTTTTCTGTTTGCAGGCGTGGATTAAATATTCTAAAATAAGGCGCAGCATCGCACCCGCTGCCTGCGGCCCATTGCCAGCCACCATTGTTGGATGCAAAATCGAAGTCCAACAATTTTTGGGCAAAATACGCTTCCCCCAACCGCCAGTCCAATAATAAGTGCTTCGATAAAAAAGACGCAACAATCATCCTTACGCGGTTGTGCATAAAACCCGTCGCATTTAATTCCCGCATACCCGCATCTACGATTGGATAACCCGTTTGTCCATTACACCATCGCTCAAATTCTCCCTCATCTTTTCTCCAGTTGATAAAATCATATTCAGCCTTAAATGCTTTACCATGACCAACTTTAGGAAAATGCCATAAAATCATGTGATAAAAGTCCCGCCAGATCAATTCATTCAAATAAGTTTCAGAAAGGCCCTTACTGCTGGCAGCCAGTTCTCTAATACTAATAGTACCAAAACGCAAATGAATACCTAATTTAGAAGTTCCCTTAACAGCAGGGAAATTTCTTTGTTCTGTATATTTTTTAATTAGTTCCTCATTAAGCGCTTTTGCTGGGAATGGTTTATCTACAGCAACAAAACCTATAGAAGTCAACGAAGGGAATTTGCACGGCATTTGCTTAAAAAAATTATTAAGAAACTTTTTTACAGGATAGGCCTTTAAATGAAAGTCTGTAAGAATAGATTTCCATTTTCTGCTGTAGGGTGTAAACACTGTATATGGATTACCATCATCCTTCATTACTTCTTCCTTTTCTAATAATACCTGGTCTTTAAACGTCAGTAACGACGCATCGTTACCTTTTAATAAGGTTGCAACTAACGAGTCACGCTCTAAAGCATAAGGTTCATAATCATGATTGGTGAATACTTTTTCTATTGTGTATTTACTCAATAGCTTCTTAAAAACTTCTACAGGAGTTTCATGATAAACTTCCATGGAAGATCCCATCGCTATTAATTTCATTTGAATTTCTTCAAGCGCAGCATGAATAAATTCCACTCTTCTGTCTGCTTTATCTTCAAGTTTTTCTAATATATTTTTATCAAATATAAAAACAGGT
>JBGSIG010000317.1:0-2928 GCA_041742655.1 Ferruginibacter sp.
AACTGCAAGAGAAAAGGAAGTGCGGGAGTTAATTGCAGAAGGTTATACCAATCCACAAATTGCCGAAAAAATATTTTTAAGCCCTTTTACTATAGATAGCCACCGAAAGAATTTACTGGCCAAATTACGTGTGAAAAACACTGCCAGCCTTATTAGGCTTGCAGTAGAAAAAAAACTGATTTGATCGTAATTGATTAACAAAAATCTACATTTTAACAGCCTATTGCTTAGGTACCGTATGGAATTTTATTAAGTTTACATCTAAGTTGTATACCTAACACTACATTGAAGCCAGACAAATACAAACATATAGACGACAATGAACTGCTAAGGCAATTTTATGCCGATAAAAACAATGAATGGCTGGGCATTTTATTGCAGCGATACACGTTGTTGTTATTGGGCGTTTGCATGAAGTATTTAAAAAATGAAGAAGAGGCAAAGGATGGTGTGCAACAGGTTTTTTTAAAAGCCATTACCGAATTGCACAAATACAAAGTTGATTATTTTAAAAGCTGGCTGTATATGGTTGCAAAAAACCATTGCCTCATGAGGCTAAGAGATAAAGGAAAACAACCGGAAGAAATAAAAGAAGGGTTATTGGCTACTGCAGATGAAACGGATGATAAAATGAATCTTGTAGCAAAGGACAGCATACTAACCCAGATGGAAATGGCGTTACAACAATTGAATGACGAGCAACAACAATGTGTAACTTTGTTTTATTTGGATAAAAAAAGTTATCATCAAATTGCAGAGCAAACCGGCTACAGTTTGCTGCAGGTAAAAAGCAATATTCAAAACGGAAAAAGAAATTTAAAAATAATGCTGCAACGATTGCAACAACATGAGCAATAATCTGAAAGACATATTATCTGAAAGTAACAAGGATATCGATAATCAGCGGTTGATGGATTACCTGAGCAATCATATATCCCAGGCTGATTTACATGATATAGAAAAAACTATGGCAGATGATAGTTTTGTGAATGATGCTGTCGAAGGGCTGCAACAGATGAAGCCGGGTAAGGATTTGCAATTGTATGTAGAGCAATTAAATGGCGATCTGAAAAAACAAATTGCCAAAAATAAAAAACGAAAAAATAAACGGAGTATTAAAGATCAGCCAACTATTTATTTAGCCGTTATCGTTATTTTGATCTTACTGGTAATTTGTTTTTTAGTGATAAGAAGAAATAACCCCGTTGTTACGCCAGAAAATACTCCCAATTCCATTCAAGTAAAATAGTTGCCGGAATATAGCCTTTGTGTAACGCCGATTGTGCAAACAAATGGTACAATATCAGTAGCGTCGGCATAAACCGCGGTACCATTTTAAAATAGTTGCATATTTAAAAAATCAGGATGGTATAAAATACAAATCCCCCGAATAATTTCGGGGGATTCACACAATTTATTACGCTTACTATTTTACAGCTTCTTTAGCTTTATCGATCATTTTGTTAGCGGTATCAGCAGCATTGTCCATCATTTTGGTGGCGCTGTCTGCAGCATTGTCCATCATTTTGCTTGCAGAATCTACAACTGCAGAAGCAGAGGTAAGAGTATCTGTAGTAGCTTCGGTGGCAGCATCTTTAGTACCATTGTTACAAGCAGTTACAGCAACTGTAACAGCAAGAATTGCGATTAATTTTTTCATTGAATTGTTTTTTGTTTTTTTAAATTAGGTGCGAAAGTAGGTTCTATTTTTTGATTGACAAAATATTTTTAATATAAAATTAACTTCGGACACGCCAAAATTTGGGGTCATTGAACCTAATAATTATCAAAACTTATTTTTTCCTGAAGAATATCCGCACAGGCACACCTGTAAATTTAAAGTTAAGCCGCAGCTGGTTTTCCAAATAATTTTTATACGGCGTTTTAACATCGTCGGGGTAATTACAGAAAAATGCAAAGGATGGTACCACAACAGGAAGCTGCGTTACATACTTAATTTTTACCTGGTTACCTCTAACAACTGGAGGATGATAAGCCTCAACAGCCTTCAACATTTTATCATTTAGTTTAGATGTGGCAATTTTTTGTTTGCGGTTATCATACACTTCAAGTGCAACCTCCATGCCTTTAAATATCCTTGTTTTTTCGAGGGCAGATATAAAAATGATCGGCAGATCATTAAAGGGTGCAAAGCGTTTTTTAAGTTCTATTTCATAATCACGGGCCGTGTTGGTTTCTTTTGGCATTACGTCCCATTTGTTAACCAAAACAACAATACCTTTTCCTTTTTTTACGGCCATCGCAAATATAGAAAGATCCTGCGCTGCGATTCCCTTTTCCGCATCCAACAACAATAAACATACATCGGCTTCATCTACTGCTTTAATTGCCCTTATTACCGAGTAGAATTCGAGGTCTTCATTTACTTTAGCTTTACGTCTTATACCTGCAGTATCAATTAAAATAAATTCTTTGTTGAATAAATTATAGTGGGTATGAATGGTGTCTCTCGTTGTACCAGCAACTTCACTTACAATTGTACGTTGTTGCCCCGTCAATGCGTTTAGCAGGGATGATTTACCAACATTCGGCTGCCCGATTATAGCAAACTTTGGTAAATTCTTTTCTGGCGGTTCTGCTTCTTCAACAATCAGTTCAGCCACTTCATCCAGCAACTCGCCCGTGCCGGTTCCGCTGATAGAAGATAAAAAATGGATCTTATCAAAACCAAGACTGTAAAATTCAGATGCTTCCAGCAACCTGTCGTGGTTATCAACTTTATTCACTACTAAAAAAACGGGCTTACTGGTTTTTCGCAACATTTGCGCCATCGCCTGATCAAGATCTGTGATACCTGTGGCAACATCAACCATAAAAATAATAGCATCCGCTTCCTCCAGTGCAATTAGCACCTGCGTGCGAATTTCTCTTTCAAAAATATCCTGGCTCTTGGGCACAAAGCCGCCA
>JBGSIG010000318.1:0-1742 GCA_041742655.1 Ferruginibacter sp.
ACTACAGCAAAGTACCGATGGTATTAATTTTAACAACATTGCTGTTGTTACAGCAGGTAAAAATGAATACGCTTTCGTTGACAGAAATACAAGCAGCTACATCAATACATATTACTACCGCTTAAGAATGGTTGATGTTGATGGGAAATTTTCTTACAGTGACATATTGCCCATAAAAATAAAAGGACAGCATTCAATAACCATTTCGCCAAACCCGGCTAAAAATATTGTAACCCTAAGTGGTTTTGAAAGCAAGGGAAAAATAACAATTATTAACAGCAATGGAGCACGTGTTTATACAGGCAATGCGTCCTCTCAGGTCATGAAAATAAATATTATCAACCTGCCCGCGGGCTTATATGTGGTACGCTTTACTGATGGCAAAGCTGTTAGTTATAAAAAATTGCTTGTTCAACACTAGTGCGAATGGTGAGTGGCCAATGGTTAATATTTCAGCATTCACAAATCGATGCGCCAATTGAATCATGCTTAACACTAATAGTAATTAATTCATTTTAAAAAAAAGCGGTCAAAAAAATATGATCGCTTTTTTTAAACTTCCTCCAACTCATTGCAGCTTAGCAGAAAACAACAAGTAATTTTGGTTAAGTTCCATAAATGCAATAATAATATAAGCCAATTCGTTTTTATCAGGAGCCCTAAATAACACTCTAAAACAACTATCGTACTTTAGCGAAAAATACTCATGCAGAAAGTTTTACTTTTCGTTTTTGGCATCATCACTAACCTGAATTTATCAGCTCAAAACCTGGTGGTAAATCCGGATGCAGAAAGCGTGCCGAGAGGAACAGGCTGGACAATTGTGAATGCAGGAGTGACAATGTGTGCTTCTGCACCTGCCAACAACTATAACAACTGGACCATGATTCCGGATGGCTCTGTCAACCATCCTTTTGATCATACTACCAGCGCAGCAGGCGGTACTATTTTTTTTGCGGGTTGCAATCCTTTTTCCTTTCCGGCGTTTACAAGATTTGAACTCTACCAGGATATTGATGTGTCGGCCGATGCAGCAAGTATTGACTTAGGCTTAGTTCCTTATATTTTTAGCGGGTATATACAAACCCCGGTAACCAATCAAACAGACAGGGGCCGTTTTGTAGTACAACACCTTGATGCATCAAATGCGTTACTTGGTGCAGGTTATACAAGCGCCTGGCAGTCGAATATTGGAGGGTCTGGCACTGCCTGGATCGGGTACAACAACACCACCCTTGCACCTGTTGGAACCAGGAAAGTGAGGATAACATTACAGGCAGAACTGAATGTAAACCAATTTGAAATTAATGCCTATTTTGATGATATTTCGCTTACGAAATCTTCGGTGGTACCGGTGAAACTAATTGCATTTACAGGCAGCGAAAAGGAAGGTAAAATTTATTTAGACTGGGCGGTAGCAGATGAAATAAATCTTTCCCGTTATGAAGTTGAACAAAGTACAGACGGCAATAATTTCATTCGTATAGCTACCATTGAAAGCGGTAAAAAGAATTATTCTTTTATTGACGGCAATACCTATGCTTATGTAGATAAATCTTACTACCGGTTAAAAATGATTGATGCAGACGGAAAATTTTTGTACAGTTATGTGTTGCCGGTAAAATTAAAAGCCCGGCATTCAATAACAATATCGCCAAACCCGGCTCAAAATATTGTTACTGTAAGAGGTTTTGAGAAGCGGGGAAAAGTAACAATTATTAATAGCAACGGCAGTAGTCTGT
>JBGSIG010000319.1:0-5367 GCA_041742655.1 Ferruginibacter sp.
CAACAAATCGCCGGCATTGCCACAAACCAATTGTAAAGCCCCTTCGGGCAAAATCTTTGAAGCAATAATTTCTCTTACAAAAACTTCAGTTAAATAACTAGTAACCGTGGCTGGCTTTACAATCGCAGGCATACCCGCCAATAAATTCACTGCTATTTTTTCCAACATTCCCCAAACGGGAAAATTAAATGCATTGATATGTATCGCAACCCCTTCCTTGGGCACCAAAATATGCGTACCCATAAAAGTATTGTGCAGGCTAAGATTATGGCTTTCGCCATCAATGCAAAAAGATTCATCCGGCAATTTTCTTCTTAAGGAAGCGTTGGCAAAAAGATTTCCGATGCCACCTTCAATATCAACCCAGCTGTCTGCTTTGGTGGCGCCGGTTTGGTAACTTACCTGGTAAAATTTATCAATATGATTTCTTAAGTGCATCGCCAACCCCTTCAACATATTTCCTCTTTCATGAAAAGTCATTTTGCGCAAAGCCGGATTACCCACCGTTCTTGCATAGTTGGCAATTTCTGCAAAATCCAACCCTTTCGTTGTAGCGCTGGCAATTATTTCACCGGTTACAGCATTGTATAATGGCTGTCCATCGCCATCGCCGGTTATCCATCTACCAGTAATGTAATTACCTAGTTTATTCATTTTGCCAATCGTTTTATACCATAAAGCTACAACCCTATTGTGGATTAGATTTTGTAAATTTGAAGCAATAAAAAAATATTTGTTATGAGCACATTTGAGAAAAAAGCGCTGGCATTTGAAAAGCTGGCAGCTTTGCAAAACGAAGAAGCTATTGATGAAATTTTAGCACATTTGGAGAAACTGAATAATGAAACAAAGTCCCGTATTTATAATTTATCTAAACATTCAGAATCAATTAGCAAGAGCTATAACGAAACCTTAAAAAAGTTAGCTCAATGATATTATTAGACGATATTTTACAGGTTCAGCAATTTTCAATAAAAAATATGGCGGTAGCAATGGTGTGAGAGAAATGTGTAGTTTAGAGTCTGCCATTGCAAAACCGATTCAAACATTCGGCGATGAAGATTTGTATAGTACAATTTTTGAAAATGCAGCAGCTTAGCGAGAGAGTCTGATTGTAAATTATCCGTTTGTTGATGGTAATAAATGTACTGGCTTTTTAGCAATGACTTATTTGATTGAAGAAGATTGTTTTAACAGTTAACTAGAAAGCTGCTTATAATTTTACAATAAAAATCGCAACAGGTGAAATTAAAGTCGAAGAAATAATTAAGTGGTTAAAGCAAAACACTTCTGCATTTTAGTTGTAAATTCTACATTTTTAAACCAACCCAAACTGCTTTAAATGATGCGTTACATGTTTATAATGTAACAATATCCACTCATCAAAATTTAACTCGCCAAAAACAGGATGCTCAGTTTTTAATTGATCATTATTATTAAAAAGCAATACAAATTCTTTTATTTCATTGTCAAGTTGGGTGATAGCTTCCTGCATCGTTGCAAACCTTATTGGCAATGGTTCCTCCGGAAGTACCGGTGCTTTTGTATTTTCTCTAAACGCTTTATCGCTCAACAAAAACTCTTTGAACTTTGGTAAATGTTCAGCGGGCGTTACCAACGGAAATATAATTTTACCGGTTGACACTTTAAAGAAACCCGCCACATGCTCCACCATTTGCTGCCCGTTCATCTTTCCCCATTTACCCAAAGTGTCGGCTGGCAATTTATTTAAAAGAGGAATAAATTCACTTGAAATAAAATTAAGTTTATCCTGATCCATACAATCATTTTTATAAATACAAAGTAAAACAAAAAGCAAGCCGTAACGACTTGCTTTTTTCAATGAATTTAAAAGTATTGGAACCATTCGGTATAATCAGATAGTTCGTTGTATTGACCATCCGATAGCAATCGGATCACCATTGACTATATCCTTTCATCAATTTCTTTGCACAATCCCCCGAAAATCTCATCAACTGTTCCCTCACCTTTTACAAGTACCACTTTATTGAACCCTTTATAGTAGTCGGCTACTGCCGCGGTTTTGCTGTTGTACTCTGCAATTCTTGCCCTAATTACACCCTCGTTGCTGTCATCACTTCTTCCACTTGTTTCTCCCCTTTTTACCAGCCTTTTCACCAGTTCCTCTTCACTAACCTTTAGTGCCAGCATCACGGCAATAGACGTTTTTTTATCAGCCAGCAATTCATCTAAAGCTTCTGCCTGCTTACCTGTACGTGGGAAACCATCGTATAAAAATCCTTTTGCGTCGGGGTTGTTGTCCAGCGCTGAACTTATCATACCAATCACCACATCGTCGGGCACCAGGTGCCCTCTGTCCATAATTTTTTTTGCTTCAAGGCCAAGCACCGTCTGTTGAGCAATTTCACTGCGCAATAAATCACCTGTACTTAAATGTTTTAAACCATACCGGGCCATTAGTTTTTCGCTTTGTGTGCCTTTTCCGCTGCCCGGCGGGCCAAAGAGTATTAAATTGAACATATTGTAAAAAAACTTGCGTGAATGACAAATATAATAATCCAACCTTAAAAATCATTTAACAATCCCAATAAAGTGTTGAAATACTTTTAATAATTTCTTTAAAATGTTGCGTTGTTGAACTGGTATTGCCAAGCTTTGGCCGATATTTAGTTCAAATATCTTATATGATTTCCTTTACTGCATTATAAATAATATGAGGCTTGCCCAGCGTATAATAGTGTAATACAGGAACACCAAAATCTTTCAACTCTTTTGATTGTTGTATCAGCCACTCGGTACCAATTTGTTCCACGACTTCATCAGTTTTTGCTGAGCTAATTGCATTGGATAGATCTGTTGGAATATCTACGTGAAATATTTTGGGTAATATGGTTAGTTGTTTTTTATTGGTGATAGGCTTTAGTCCCGGTATAATTGGTACGTTTATGCCTATTGCCCTGCAATTCTTTACAAAATCAAAAAACTTCTGGTTGTCAAAAAACATTTGAGTCATTATATATTCAGCACCGGCATCCACTTTGGCTTTCAGGTACTTAAGGTCTGTTTCTAAATTAGGAGCCTCAAAGTGTTTTTCCGGATATCCTGCTGTGCCAATGCAAAAGTCGGGCCTGCCGCCATTTTTAATATCTTCTTCCTGGTAAATGCCATTCTTTAAATCCATCACCTGTTTTAATAATTCAACAGCAAACGAATTGCCCCCAGGCTCAGGTTCAAAATTTGCTTCATTTTTCGCCGCATCTCCCCTTAAAACCAATACATTATCAATACCCAAAAAATTAAGGTCTATCAAGGCGTCTTCTGTAACTCTTTTTGTAAATCCACCGCAAATAAGATGTGGCACGGTATCGATATTATAATGAGTTTTTATTGCGGCACAGATAGCTACCGTTCCAGGCCTTTTACGCACTTCCACTTTTTCAAAAGTACTATCCGCCTTTTTCTTAAACATGGTTTCGCTACGGTGGTAGGTAACATTTATGAATGATGGCTTAAATTCCATCAATGGATCTAAGTGGTTGTATATCGACTGGATGGTTTTACCCTTTAAAGGAGGTAAAATTTCAAATGAAACAAGGGTCTTTTTTGCCTGTGCTATGTGTTCTGTAACTTTCATAAATGCTAAATATTTGCAAACATACTTAAGTAGGAATAAAGCACAAACGGTTGTTAAATATAAATCGTAAACACGCTATATGGCGGTTTATACTAATTTTGTTACAAACGTGAAAATTTGAGTGTAACAATACAGACAAAAGACCTTGTAAAAATTTATGGCAGCCGGACCGTGGTTAATAAGGTTTCGTTCCATGTGCAACAGGGAGAGATTGTTGGCTTACTGGGGCCAAACGGCGCAGGAAAAACTACTTCGTTTTACCAGGTGGTTGGTTTGGTAAAGCCCGATGCCGGTGAGGTTTTTTTTAATGATATAAATATTACCAAACTACCCATGTACAAAAGGGCCAAAATGGGTATTGGCTATTTGCCGCAGGAAGCGAGTGTATTTAGGAAACTGAGTGTGGAAGATAATATTGCGGCTGTACTGGAAATGACTAAACTAAGCAAGAAGGAACAAAAAGAAAAACTGGAACTTTTGCTGGATGAATTCAGGCTGCAACTGGTGAGAAAAAACAATGGTGATACACTAAGTGGCGGCGAAAGGCGGAGAACTGAAATAGCAAGGGCATTGGCGGTTGACCCTAAATTTGTTTTGCTGGATGAACCCTTTGCCGGTGTTGACCCAATAGCCGTAGAAGATATACAGGCAATTGTTGCCCGGTTAAAATACCGGAACATAGGCATTTTAATAACCGACCATAATGTAAATGAAACATTGTCTATTTGTGACAGGGCTTACCTTTTAATAGACGGAAAAATATTCAAACACGGCACTGCCGAAGAACTGGCCAATGATGAACAGGTAAGAAGATTGTACCTCGGCAGAAATTTTGAATTGAAAAGAAAAGACTATCTACATGAAGATGCCAGGGGCCAATCACCCATTCAGGATATTCCGGAAATACCCGGATCATAAATTAATTTTGCCGTTAAGGCGCTAAGACGTTTTTATTTCCTTTATACTTCAACGTCTTAACGGCCATTTACTCTTTCTTTAGTTTTTAATAAAGAGCGACACCCGATAATCTATCGGATCTTAAATGCACCTCTCTTTACCGATAGTTATTAAAAAAGCAGAATTCATTTAAGTTTTTTATCTTGCCGATACATGAAATTGCTTTCCCCCACAATATCAAGGCTTGCACGGATGCGTTTTTGGCGCATACAAAACTGGAGTAACCACCCGGTGGCCAGCCAACGGGAAGTGCTGCAGGAACTGGTAACTGCCGCACAATACACAGAGTTTGGAAAAAAATACCATTTCTCCAGGTTATTTACGGTAAAAGATTTCAAAAAAAATATTCCCATACACGAGTATGAAGATTTGAAGCCTTACATTGAGCGAATGATGAATGGGGAAGAAAATGTGTTGTGGAATACCCCGGTAAGATGGTTTGCAAAAAGCAGCGGCACCACATCAGCAAAAAGCAAGTTTATCCCAATAAGTGAAGAAAGTTTAGCTGACAATCATTTTAAAGGATCGAAAGATGTATTGACCACTTATTATGAAAACTTTCCTTCAAGCGACCTACTGACCGGTAAAGCTCTTGTTATTGGTGGCTCACACCAGCTTAGCCAGCTGAACGATGATATACAATATGGCGACCTAAGTGCGGTACTGATGCAAAACTCTCCTTTCTGGGGCCAATGGCTACGAACACCAGAGTTAAGCATTGCCCTGTTGGATGAGTGGGAAGAAAAGATTGAAAAACTTGCCAACATTACCGCAGAAGAAAATGTAACATCGCT
>JBGSIG010000320.1:0-4992 GCA_041742655.1 Ferruginibacter sp.
GTATGCGGTTCCTCGTGCCAAACTGCAGTTGTATTTATAATGATATCATTATAAATTTCCAACAAGGTTGGAATATCTTCTTCCTTCGCAGTTCTTATTGTTATCATGACTTTTATACCCTATCCCCTATCCCCTTACCGCTTTACGCATTTTACAAAAGAGGAACTAAAGCTTTTAATTTTGAACGTTTCTGAACTTCTACAATGAATGCTATTATTTCATTGCCTGTTTTAGTTGTAATACCAATGCCATATCTTTTATGCCAGGCTCTTTTTCAAATTTGCTGTTGATATCAATACCAATAAAGTCAGGATGTTTGAAAGCTTTAACCTTTGCTGCATCATCTACACCAATACCTCCGCTTAAAAAGAAGGGCTTTTCAATTTTATATTTCTTTATCTGTTTCCAATCGAACGACGTGCCGGTGCCGCCTGGCAAAGCTGCCTTTACTCTTCCTCCTTCGGGGGAGGCCGGGAGGGGGCTACTGTCAAATAAATAATAATCACATACCGCATCGTAATCCGCTACCAATTCGTCTATTGAACCCGTATCTGCATCAATGCTAAAAGCTTTAATCACTTCTACGTCATCAGATAACTGCTCGCACAATTCCGGAGTTTCTTCGCCATGCAGCTGCACAACATCCAAACCATAATCTTCCACTGTTTGCATAATTTCACCGTAGTTTGCGTTTACAAATACACCCACTTTTTTAATATCAAAATCGGTTGACTGTAATTCATCCTTCGAAATTTTACCTACCACATACCGGGGAGATTCTTTGTAAAAAATTAATCCTGCAAAATCAATATTCAAACCGTCTAGCTGTTGAAGTTGCTTCAACTGCGTAATACCACATACCTTAATGTTCATTGTTTCTTTTTCTGTTTATAATTGTTTAATAAATTTTTTAACCAGTTCCATGTCCTTTACACCGGGCATTATTTCGAATTTGCTGTTAATGTCTATCGCAAAAAGCGCCTTTGCTTCCGGCCTTGTGCTAAACTCTTTTAGCTTTTCTACATCAGAAGCCTCAATACCTCCGCTTAAAAAATAAGGTTTGCCCACTACCACATCATGCAACTTTCCCCAATCGAATTTTTTACCTGTACCTCCATAGCCGGCGCCTTCCGTATCAAACATAAACATATCACATACTTCCATATAATCCTTAATCCGCCAGCCGATGTTATCACTTTCACTTATTCTAAAAGCCTTTACTACCGAAATATAATCTGCAATTTTTTCGCAATACCTCGGCGTTTCATCACCATGTAATTGAACCATATGCAGGCGGCATTCATCTACCATATGCAACACTTCCTCTACCGACGCATTCACAAAAACACCGACCTTGTTTACATTTGTTTCTTTTTTTATCTGGCTGGTGGTCATTTGCCTCAATACATACCTGGGAGATTTTGGATAAAAAATTAACCCGGCAAATGTTGCACCGGTTTCAGGCAATTTTATCAATTGTTCTTCCAGCGTTATGCCGCAAACTTTTACTCTCATTTTTCTTCTGCGTTTAGTTGATGAACAAATTCGGCAAAAGCAATCGTTGGGTCTGGCTGTTTCATAAAGTTTTCTCCAATTAAAAATCCTTTATAACCCGCCCTTTTGAAGATACTAATTGTTTCAATATCATTGATGCCACTTTCGGCAATTTTTATTTTATCTCCTGCAATTCTTTTGCTGAGTTCAATAGAGCGATTAATGTCTACCGTAAAGGTCTTAAGATCGCGGTTGTTTACACCTATCAATTCTGTTTCAGCGCAAATATGCTGTAACTCTTCTTCACTGTGTATTTCAAGCAATACTTCAAGCTGTAATGATTTGGCGAATGCAGCCAGTTGCTGTACCCTTTCCGGAGCAAGGCATGCTGCAATTAATAGAATAACATCGGCACCCATTGATTTTGCTTCCACCACCTGGTATTCATCAATCATAAAATCTTTCCGCAAAATGGGAATCTTATTTACTCTTGCCTTTTGTAAATCACTGGCACTTCCTCCAAAAAAATGATTGTCTGTTAATACAGATAAACAACTGGCGCCATGGTGTGAATAAGCTGTTGTCACTTTCACCACATCTGCATTATTATTGATAATGCCTTTTGACGGCGATTGTCTTTTAAACTCTGCAATGATGCCTGTCTTTTTTTCATCCAACAAAAACTGTTTTAATGAAAAAGTCTCCCGCTCATAGAATTCGCTTTTCATTAATGCTTCCACGGTGGTCATCTCTTTAGCCTTGGCTACTTCTATTTTTTTGTGCGCTATTATTTTATCTAAAATATTCATACAGTTGTATCGAACAAAACAATTTATTTAATGAATTTTTACTTTTAAAAAAGGCTGCGTAATGCATCCGATAATGAAAAATTTAAACACATATTTTCTTCAACACATCCAGAGCCTTGCCGCTTTCTAAACTTTCTACTGCCAGTTGATAACACTCTTCATAATTATTATATCGGCCTGTGCAAAGCAACGCCATGGCTGAATTGGCCAGTACCACCGCATTCTGAGACCATGTGCCCTCTCCTTTTAAAATAGTTGTGAATATTTTAGCCGCTTCTTCTACCGAGTTGCCCCCGGAAATACCTGCTGCACTTACAGTGCGCTTGCCAAGTGTTTCAGCACTCATTATTTTTTCACCGGTATTGGTGATGACTTTGGTATCACCGGTTAAAGAAATTTCATCATACCCGTCAAGCCCATGAATGATAGTAAAATTGCTATTGGTTTGTTGTAATAAATAATTGTATATCCTTGCCATCTCGAGGTTGTAAACACCAACGAGCTGGTGTTTGGGAAAAGCCGGATTTACCATTGGCCCCAGCATATTGAAAAAAGTTCTTACCCTTAAATTTCTACGTATTGGTCCAACAACTTTTAACGCCGGGTGAAATAATGGAGCATGCAAAAAACAAATATTGGCAGCATCAATTTCTCTATTCAGGGAGTCATTGTCATTTTTAAATTTGTATCCAAGTTGTTCCATTACATTCGATGAACCACTGATGGTAGAAGCGCCATAGTTACCATGTTTGGCAACCTTGTTTCCCGTACCTGCAACAATAAAACAACTTAGTGTTGAAATATTGAAAGTATTTTTTCCGTCCCCGCCTGTACCTACAATGTCGATCACTTCCTGTCCATTCAAATTTACCGGTACGCATAATTCCAGCAAAGCATCCCTGAATCCCTGCAATTCTTCAATGGTAATGCTGCGCATTAAGTACACGGTAATAAAAGAAGCAATCTCACTTTCATTGTATATGCCTTTTGAAATGTTCAGTAATACTTCTTTGGCCTGCTCTAAAGAAAGGCTTTTGTGTTCGAATAAGTAATTTAAAATGTTCTTCATACTCCAATTCCGCTGCAGCGGAGAACTTTGATTGTTTATTTAAAATAGACAGTTTTCTCTTTTTTCCTCAGTATAAACCGTCGCAGTCCCCGCTTTAAGGGGCGGAGGGGGCAAGCCAATTTCTAAGCATCTTTTCTCCATCTGGTGTCAACACACTTTCAGGATGAAACTGTACTCCCTGCACATCAAATTTTTTATGCTGCAATGCCATTATGTATCCGTTATCATCTACCGCAGTAATTTCCAGGTCGGCCGGAAAGCCTTCTTGGGCAACGATCCAGCTATGGTAACGGCCCACTTCTACTTCTTTACCTAGCTCTCTTAAAATGGGTGCGTTTTCATTCAGTATATTTATTTTAGTAGCAACACCATGATATACTTTATCTAAGTTTTTTAAAGTCCCTCCAAAGGCCTGTCCAATTGCCTGGTGGCCCAAACAAACACCCAGTATAGATTTGGTTGCTGCATATTCTTTTATCAATGGCAATAATAAACCCGCTTCTTCAGGTATGCCGGGGCCGGGTGATAAAATAATTTTATCATAGATCTTTACATTCTCCAGCGCTATCTGATCGTTGCGGTACACATCTACCTTTTCATGCAGAATTTTTTCTACAAGATGAACAAGATTATAAGTGAAAGAATCATAGTTATCAAATACCAATATTTTCATCTTAAATATTTTGTGCCAACACGATGGCTTGTTTTAGTGCGTTCAGTTTATTGTTTACTTCCTGTAACTCTCCTTCGGGTTTACTGGCGGCTACAATGCCACCACCTGCCTGGCAAATCAACGTATTGTTTTTGCTCAAAAAAGTGCGTATCATAATAGCATGATTGCAACTTCCGTCAAAGCCAATACTGCCGATAGCACCACCATAAAAACTTCTTACAGTTGGTTCGTATTTATCTATCAGTTGCATGGCTTTAAATTTTGGTGCGCCGCTTAATGTGCCTGCTGGAAAACTTACTGCCAACAATTTAAACGGATTTTTTTCTGTTCCTACCTTTCCCTTTACTTCACTTACCATATGAATTACATGAGAGTAGTAATTTATTTTCTTGTACTGTGTAACTTCTACCTCGTTACACATCCTGCTAAGGTCATTTCTTGCAAGGTCAACCAGCATCACATGTTCCGCATTTTCCTTTTCATCTTTTTGTAATGTTACTGCAAGTGCCTTATCTGTTTCATCATTGCCCGTACGTTTTATGGTGCCTGCAATTGGATGAATGATGGCTCTTCCATTCTGAATGATCAACTGGCTTTCGGGTGATGAACCCATTAGCTTATAATCGCCGTAATCAAAATAAAATAAGTAAGGGCTTGGGTTGATGCTGCGTAAAGCACGGTACACATTAAATTCATCGCCGGTAAAGGACTGTTCAAACCGCCTGCTTAAAACAATCTGGAAAACATCTCCCCTATGGCAACTGGCAATTCCTTTTTTTACCATGTCAAAATAATGCTCATCCGTAAGATTAGAACTTTCATCTCCCTTGATTTTAAAAGGAAATACAGGTACATCCTTGCTTTTTATTAAACTTTCCACCAGTTCAATTTCACTAACAATTCCTTCGATGGAATTTTCGCAAATGAACAATTCATTTTTAAAATGA
>JBGSIG010000321.1:0-2703 GCA_041742655.1 Ferruginibacter sp.
ATCGGGCCGGGTACGGGAAGCTTCTTAATACTTTTTTTCATCAGTATGTTGGGTTTCGATTTTCTAAAAGCCAGTGCACATGCTAAATTAGTAAACGTAGCCACCAATGTAGGTTCGATAGTATTCTTTTCCAGGAGCGGCCATATTCTTTATCAATATGCATTGCCGATGGCTTTATGTAATTTTATTGGCTCTTTATTAGGTGCAAGGCTGGCCATTTTAAAAGGTAATAAATTTATCCGTATGTTTTTTTTGATGGTTATAACAGATACCATTATACGCTTTGGATATGACATATTTTTTAAAAAATAGTACATGAAAAAAGTAATCATCATTGGTGCTACATCCGGTATTGGCAGAGACCTGGTAAAATTGTATGCAACAGACAACTGGCTGGTGGGTACTACCGGTAGAAGAAAAGAATTGTTGCAAAGTTTACAGAAAGATTTTCCCGATAATATATTGACAGCATGTTTTGACGTGACCGGTAACGAAAATATTGAAAATATCAAAAACTTAATTCAGCAACTCGGCGGTCTTGATTTACTGATTTACAATAGTGGCTATGGAGAACCTTCTGCCACACTTGACTGGAAAATTGATAAAGAAACAACGCTGATAAATGTAAATGGATTTGTAGAAATTGTAAATTTTGCTTTTAATTATTTTTTAGGCGAAGGTAAGGGGCATATTGCTGCAACTTCATCTATTGCAGCCATCAGGGGTAACGGCTTCGCCCCCGCATATAGCGCCAGCAAGGCTTATATGAGTACCTACTTGGAAGGATTGTATATAAAAGCATACAAATTAAAATCGCCCATCTATATAACAGATATTCAACCCGGATTTGTAAATACCCGGATGGCGAGAGGGCCTGGCAGGTTTTGGGTTGCCCCGGCTTACAAAGCGGCACAACAAATTTACACGGCCATTAAAAACAAAAAACGAAAGGCCTACATTACAAAGCGCTGGTGGTTGATAGCAAAACTGATGAACATTATTCCTGTTTCCATTTATAAAAGAATAGGCTGATTAAAAATAAGATGACAACTTTTTGTTAAAGCTTTAACATCAAAAATGTATTTTGGCGTGAAATTGCATCTTTTAAATTTAATAAAATAACTTTGAGATGTATTACAATCAAGCTATGCACGCATCATTTGAAACAGAAAAAAATAAGAAGGCATTTGCCTATACCGCTGTTATCGTAGCGATATTAGTATTGCTGGCTATTTTTATCACCTGGCCATTGATACAACCACCTCCTCCGTTGGTGGAAGATCTTATTGAAATAAATCTTGGTAATAATATAGAAGGCTTTGGCGACGTGCAACCGTTGATAAAAGGCGGAATGGCACCTGCGCAGGAACAAGCACCCCAAACACAAAATAGCCTAGCAGCAAAAGTACCCCCAGCCGAAGATATTCAGCCTGATGAAAATGAAGACAAAGATGCAGCGCCTGTTGCGAAGCCGGAAAAGGTAATACCTAAAGCAAATAAAGTTGCGGAAGAGCCCGTTACAAAGCCAGTAAAAAATACTACGCCAGCACCTGTTGTAACGCCGGCTCCAAAACCACAAAAGCCCAAGGCAACCTACAATGGCTCTACCACGGGCAATGGTAATGGCGCTACTGAAGACAATGGTTATACCTACCAGGGCAACAAGCCTGGCGGCAAAGGAGATGCCGGCGATCCGTCGGGCAAGCCGGATAGCTATGGTAATAATCCGGGCGGCAGAAGTGGTGGGCCAAGAGTGATCGGTAACAGAAAAATTATTAAATATTATTCTTTCACGGGCGATTTACCAAAGGCCACTATTTATGCCACTGTAAAAGTATCTCCGGATGGTGTTGGAACTTTTAAAGGGTTTGCAAAAAATTCTTCTTCGACCAATGCCAGCTATGCAACATCCATTCAGCAATACCTTGGCAGAATTCAATTCGACAAATCTTCGGAGGAATCGACTGTGGTAGTTCAATTTAATTTCACGGAACAATAATTTAATATAACTAAATTGCTACGATTACCTTCGTCTGTAATGTTATATAAAATATGGAATGACCTACCAGCAAACGATTGATTATTTGTACGCACAACTACCCATGTTTAGCCGCATTGGTGCTGTAGCTTACAAAGAAGACCTTCACAATAGTATTGCTTTATGCAACGCCCTTGATAACCCACATACAAAATTTAAGAGTGTACATATTGCCGGCACCAATGGCAAGGGAAGTACCAGTCACATGCTGGCTGCCATATTGCAACAGGCAGGTTATAAAACAGGCTTATATACATCGCCGCATTTAAAAGATTTTAGAGAACGTATAAAAATAAACGGCGAAATGGTTGCCGAAGAATTTGTAATAGATTTTGTACAACGCACCAAACAACTTTCAGAACAAATTGAGCCTTCTTTTTTTGAACTTACCATGACTATGGCTTTTGATTATTTTGCGCAACAGCAGGTAGACATTGCCATCATTGAAACAGGTCTCGGTGGCAGGTTAGACAGTACCAATATCATCACTCCCATCCTTTCCGTCATCACTAATATTGGGTACGATCACATGAATATCCTGGGCGATACTCTTGAAAAAATTGCAACCGAGAAAGCAGGTATCATCAAAACTGGTATTCCGGTTGTTATTGGAGAATATCTTGCATAGACTAAAAGTATTTTTATAAATAAAGCAAATGAATGCA
>JBGSIG010000322.1:0-6932 GCA_041742655.1 Ferruginibacter sp.
TAACAAAATGGAAGGGCAATTTTTTCCTTTAATATATTCTGGTGAAGACCAAAATTAATTGAAAGAAATTTTTACAAGTAAGTTTGATTTCATTTAAATGTAAGAAAAAGATATAGCTGTTGTAAGTGGTGAAGACATTAAAGTTTCTTACCTCGTAACATTTAATCAGAAAAATAATTTATTTCCCTCTTCGTTGTCTTTTACCTTAACCTACGGCAACAGGCTGGCGTTACCATTGCGGCAGGCAAACAATACGAGGTATTTTATATGGTATTAATTTTTATGGCTTTCCCGGTTAAATCTTAATTGTTCCTTCAATAGAATCATCCATTGTTTTACCTAAGGCGGCGCCAATCAATCTTTTCACCATCCCTACGGCCATATTGTGTTTGGTATCCCAATAACAGCCATTCGTGGGTATTACTTTTATCACAGTAATTCTCGGATCGTCTACACCTTCTGTAAACCATGTTTTTACAATTGGCTGCCACAGTTCTTTAATGATCGCTTTGTCCTGCGTAATTTCAGTAGTGCCATAAATATTCAAAAAATCCGAATAGTCAGAACCCTGGAACAATAGCTGCACAGAAGGGTCAACCGTTAACTCGGCATTTTTGTTGCTGTCGATGGCACTCAGGAACCATAGATTACCCTCGTCGTCAATTTTTTGTACCGACATTGGCCGTGTTGAAAAACTTTCGTGTGTATTGATTTTGGTGCAGAAAAAACAGGTACTCGCTTTCTTAACAAGTACCCTTACTTTTTCAATGGCTTCTTCCCCCAGTAAATCTTCATAATTATCTTCTACCTGATTTTTATTGATGCTGTCCATAATTAATGTTTTTTATAAAGTTTACAAATCTGGTTCCAATAAAATAATCAAACACACATTTATTCAACAATGACTTTTTGTTATATTATAACAAATCCTTCCGGCACAAATCATTTAACAGAATAGATTTTCAATTGCTCTGGCAAAATATATTGCGGAAAAAATTGGCCTGTATCGGGTAAATAATTCACCATTAGTTTAGTTTTTTAAGAACCGTATTTTAAATATGATTGTTTTTAAAACCTAGTAAATGTTGGCATATAATTTTATTAATAGAGATATTATTCATCGTTATAAAAATTATATTTATGCAATCAGGAAAATTAATAACCGGGCTAACTATTGGCGCAATAGCCATGCTTATTTTAATGCCCAAAACCAGGAAAATGCTGTATTCAGGAATGTGTTCACTTACAGATTCATTAAAAGAAATAACAGATAAGGCAATCGATTCTGTAGAAAAGGGCGGTAAAGAACTGGATAGACTTTCCGGCAAAGCCCATGATGTAGCAAACTCAATAAAAGAAACCAAGCAATCCTGGCAGCATGAGATTTCTTAACTGCTGTCAAATTTTGTTACAGCAATTTTGGCAATTAAAAGGCCCGCCGAATTGGTGGGCTTTTTAATTGGCTTTATCAGGTGAGTCTCTGCACATGTCATTTTAGTGTAACAGCCCAGCATGGATGCATGACTCGCAGCCTATCAAAATGCTATAGCTTATACCTGCAGTCCGTGACTTTTTTATATTTTGGGATTTCATTGCAATCTCGAGGTATTGAATTTTAAAGGGCTGGCAGGTAGAGATTTGACAGTTCGTTTGCAATATGCGGCGAGTAATGCAGAGTTTTTCAAATTGTGGGTGAATAATAATTTGTGCAGAGACTTCGCCTTAGAAAATGGGTGATGTCAGGTATAGATTTGGCAGTTCGTTCGTAATATGCGGCAAGTCCTGCAAGCTTGTGTTTATTTTAAAATCGAGCTAATTTGTGCGGACACTCGCCTTGGAAGCTAATGGTTGATGCCATTATTTTTCGGTGGAGGAATCCCTTACAGGTGCAGGGTTGGTTCCAATTGCCGAAGTGTCTAAACCCATTGGTGATACGTTGGAATTTCCGGCTGCATTACCCGCACCTGGGCCAATATTGCGTTCTGTCTGAACGTCTGTCGCTGAGTCCGACTCAACTTTGGTGTCTGTGCTCTTGTTGTTGCAGGCAATAAAACACAGGCTCAACACCGCTGGAAGCATAATTTTTTTCATTGTTTATTTTTTATTTTTTCAATTTTTAGTATAGAGAATTATTAAATAAAACTCCTGAGATTATTATGCCCAAAATGGGTTAGTGTTGTGGCAGATCTTACCCTGCATCCAACACATCGTATAACAATTTCATTAACAAATAGCGCTCTCATACAAACCTTTTAAGCAGGAGCTATTTTTTTATTAATCGAATTAAACGATTATTTGAAAAATGCTAAGCCATTTTCCGGCACTCATCTGCGCAATATTTACAGGCCTCAGCACATTCCTGGCAATGAATGTTTTGATGATTATTGCATTCTCTTCCACATGCATCACAAATTTCTGCGCATAATGCACATACCTGCTTTGCCTTGTCGCTACCAAAACTCATTAATTGTGCTGCTGCGTAGCACATAGCGGCGCATTCCATATCCAATTTAATACAGGCTGCCATCATCTTCACATCTTCTTCCTGCGTGCATGCTGCAGCACAATGATTACAGATAGCTGCACACTTTAAACATGCCTCAACACAATTTTTGTAAGTGCGATAATCTTCCATAGCTATAATTTTTTAATGTATCGCTCAAATACCAAACCATTTTTGCCTGAATTGATTTACGATTTGAAAAGGCTGGCATATATTTTTAAACAAAGTGGTTATTGTGCTGATTGCAACGACAGTCACGATACCTGAATCTGGCACCATAATTTATACATGTATCGGCGACACCTGAATCGTAACAATTAGAGAATACCTTATATGCAAAAGAAGCGGTTATCGTTTAAAGGTTTGTTCGGTGTTTTAAAAGACTCCTTTTCTGCCTTCAGTTCCGACAAAGTACTGAAGCTAAGTGGCTCGTTAGCATACAGCACTGTTTTTTCTATGGCACCTTTGCTAATAGTAATCATCTCGCTATGCGGTATATTTTTAGAGCGGCAGGCAGTGGAAGATCAAATATACTATCAACTGAAAAATCTTATTGGAGATAATTCAGCTACACAATTGCAGGATATGATTAAGAATGCAGCCATTTCAGGAAGCAGTAAATTGTCTGCCATCATTGGCTCCATAGTACTCTTAATAGGTGCAACTGCAATTTTTAGCGAGATACAAGATAGTATAAATGGTATTTGGGGAATAAAGCCGAAGCCCAAAAAAGGATGGCTAAAATTTTTGAAGAACAGGTTTCTTTCTTTTTCAATGATAGTGGGCCTCGGATTTCTTCTGTTGGTTTCGTTGGCCGTAAATACTGTAGTGGATGGGTTTAGTGCAAAACTACAATCCTGGTTTCCGCAGGTGTCGATAATACTTTTCTATGTTTTTAATCTGGTGCTTACTGCAGCAATTGTGAGTGTAATATTTGCTGTTATATTTAAAGTGCTTCCCGATGCAGAAATTAAGTGGCGGGATGTGGTGGCCGGGGCCATAGCTTCCACCATACTGTTTATGTTGGGTAAATTAGGCGTGTCTTTTTACATAAGTAAAAGCAATATTAATAGTACATTCGGCGCCGCAGGATCGCTGGTAATCTTACTTGTATGGGTGTACTACTCTTCCATTATTTTATATTTTGGAGCAGAGTTCACAAAGGCTTATTCAGTACGGTACAGCTCGCCAATCAAACCGAGTGAGTACGCCGTGTCAACAAAAAGTGTGGAGGTAGAAACCGGTAATGCGAGCGTGCAGGAAAATGATAAAAAGGTAAAGGAAATGAAATCATGATGCAACCGGATAAAATCTTATATACAAGTGTTCCTTTACAGACGGATAGTTTATTGAAAATTAGAAGGTATTATAGAAATTAGGATAAATGAAATGAAGATAGAAAATTTGGAGTAGATGGTGTAACCATTATAAGGAACCGGAAGCGCATTGATCCGGTTGAAGACCGCACAAGCCAACATGATGTTTTTTAGCAGTGCAGATATTGATGAATTACGCATTCCGATTCCCTAAGGTTTTTACTTTTTATGATATTCCCATTTTATCATTTTCATGGCCTGCCGACCGCTCCAACATAGGCATCGTTGGCTGAATGAATGCCTTCCGCAAACTCCTCGATAATTTTAGCATTAAATGCAGGAAGATCCTTTGGACTGCGGCTTGTTACCAACCCATTATCAGTTACTACTTCTTCATCTGTCCAGTTAACGCCGGCATTTACAAGATCTGTCTTTATCGAAGAAAAAGATGTCATTTCTTTCCCCTTCAATAAGCCCGTTTCTATCAACAGCTGCGGCCCGTGACAAATAGCGGCCACCGGTTTACCATCTACCATAAAGTCTTTTGCAAAATCTACGTAATCCTGGTGGCGCCTCATGGTATCGGGGTTTATAACACCACCCGGAATTACAAGGGAATCATAATCTGCTGCAGATGCATCTTTTAAATTTACATCCACTTCCAGTTCTATAGACCAGTTTCCATCCTTCCATCCTTTTACTGTATCCCGCATAGAAACTATTTCTACAATGGCACCTGCATCTTCCAACGCTTTCTTTGGGCTGGTAAGTTCGCTTTCCTCAAAACCATTGTCTGTAAGGATAGCAATTCTTTTGTTTTGTAACTCTTTCATAATTTTAATTTTTTATTAAATATTTAGTTCAACAATTGTGCGCATTATTTATTCATTAGCATGTCTATCTTTTTATACTCTCTATCTTTTTTATCGTATCAGCCATGTTAGCATCTGTTCGGGTATTATCCGGTACGGCAATTTTATCAAGGGCTGAATCCAGGGGCATAGTATCGGTTGCCAGCTGCATATCAATTATAGTATCAGTTGCTACATTTGTATCGTTACTGCCATTGTTGGTGCATGACGCACAACTTAAAAGAAAGGCTCCAGCCCAAATTATTTGTCTCATTTAGTATTTATTTTAGTCTTCTGAAAAATCATTTAATGTCATCAATTGTATGATATTTTTTCAAAGTCATATTTTCCTTTTATATGCTTATTTAAAAAAATACCTTTTGAATGAGCCGCTTTCATTGACAGGTAAATGTTTTCCGGCACATTTTTATAAACATATACTTCGCCGGAAATGTGTTGAATCGTCAATAGATTTTTTTCGGCACTGCAGTAAAAAGCAGCTACAACACTTGATGGCATATTGTTATAATTTTCTTCCATCTGAATAACCAATAATTATAACATCAATTGCCGTACCCTTTTGCAAAAAAATATAATCAGTAGTAAATAATAATTATTACTGGTTAAATTTGAGAAATCATGCCACACCCGTCTTTTTTTGTAGCCTATATTCCCCACAATGATTTTTGTATCCAGGGTACAAGGCTATGTTTGTGCATTTGATTATTTTGTATGCTGCTTGTGTGTAAATAGTTGTGCAGTTTTCAATATTAGTGTTTAGGTGGAGATAGTTTATAAAAACTTCAGCGATATAAATGCTTCCTTTGCCTGTGAAGTGTAATGTTTTTCGGAATAATAGTTGCCTGTAACAATCGTAGTTTAATTTTTAAAGAATAGACTTATGAACAGGCAAATTTTGAGGTGGGTTCCGGCACAATACACCGGAGAAGAAATTGAAGTGCAAAGTACGTTACAGCTTTACAACAGCATTGAAGCGAAAGATTTTTATGAATCAGTGAAAAACCGCCTCCTGAATGTAAACGAGTGGCATTATATAGCGGGTATCTTAAGTGCCAAATTTAATATCGTGGATGCAAAAGGATTTGCAACAGACCGCCCGGTGCAAAAGGGAGATTTTTTAAAAATAGATATTCCCGGTCCGGGAAGCAGTGAAGGAGGCGGTTATGATTGGGTTTGTGTGGAAAATAAAATAGATATTGAAGAAGGCCAATTATCCGTTACCGGATTTACCGTTCGTCCAAGTTTCAATCCATGCGGTGATAAAAATACAATAGCCCATTTTTATTCTTCAGCATCTACGAGCAGTTTTATTGTTGTAAGATTTGATGCCGAAATTAAAGCAATGATATTTGACCGCAACCTGAAACCAAATGATATTGCTAACTCTATAACAGACAGACTTAGAGATACAGCCGTAGGCCTAAGTGCCATACTGAGTTTTTCCAGAGTACAATGGCAAAATTTGGCAAATGGATTATTAAAACAGCCATAAGTAAATTAACCCACAAATATTGGTAGCTGCGCACGACTATGCTCTACTTCCTTCATTAACGCATTATGAAATGCATCGCTTCATTTTCGGGAATTATTATCTCATTTAGATAAAGAATATCTACAACTTAGTCCGGTAGCGACTTATACTTTAGTGGCACTTGATTTGATCTTTCATGATGACAGTTTGGATGCTTCAAAACTTCAAATATTTAATTCATTTTTTAAAAACTATTTATGACAAAAACATTACTTGGGCTGATTACATTTTTATCTGTCTCCTTCACATCAACATCGCAAACACAAAAAGACTGGTACCTCATTGGTGGTAATATATCCAATATCAATGTTGATTTTCAAAAAGATAATACCAGTTTTGGATTCGATTTATCCCCCCGGGTAGCCTGGTTTATAAAAGATGATTTAGCAATAGGAGGGGAAGTATTATTCGGAATAAATACATCATCCGGATATACAGCAATAAACTATGGAGTGGGGCCAATTATTCGTTATTTTCTTAACAAAGGTGGATTAGATAACGTTAAGAAAACAAGATGGTTTTTAGATGGCAACGCAGGGATTTATGGACAGAATACAAAAGTTTCCGGAGGTAGTAATGTGTCCACAAATGGATTTGGTTTGGGATTTGGGCCTGGGCTCGCATATTTTTTAAATAAAAATATTGCTTTAGAAGGTTTGGTTAAATACAATTTCACAGTTGGGTTCGGTAATTCGGTTACAACAAATGGG
>JBGSIG010000323.1:0-3601 GCA_041742655.1 Ferruginibacter sp.
AAGGGTATTGCCCCAAAAAAAATATTACAAGCTTACATCACAAAATTGAAATAGAAATAGAAAATAATTGTTATCCGTAAAGAAATCACACTGATTTTTTGGCAGTGATTTTTTAACCTTGGAATTTACAGGAATACCCAAGAGAGACATGAGTTTTCGCAGAGATACTATATTTTTCAATCTGCGCAACCTCTATTTACTCCTATTCTCCGCGGTGAATATGCTATTTGATAACCTCAGGAATTACCTTACCCACACAACCATTGGGCATTTGTATCTGTAACATTGCAGCAAGGGTTGCGGAAATATCTGTCATATACGTCTCACGATTTGTGTTGCCCTGTTTTACGTTCCAGCCAAAAAATAACAGGGGAATGTGTGCATCATAAGGGTTCCATAAGCCGTGCGTTGTTCCCTTACCAAATCCGTCAAAATAACCTGGCTTAAATGTAAATTGTATGTCTCCACTGCGTTTAGGGTTGTAGCCATTGGTTATCATTTGCTTTTGGGGTTCTGCAATGGTTGCCTGCATTAGTTTGTCTGTTTCAAATGCATATAAAATTGCTGGCTTTTGCTTCAGTAGCTTTATTACCTCATTTACAATAATGTGTCTGTCTTTCCCCTGTTTTTCAATCTCAATAAAATCCATATACACCTGGTAATTTTGCACAGATTGCACTGCATTTTTTATTCCAAATTTCGTGTCAATTTCCTTAGTGATTTCTTTGGCTAAATCAATATCAGTAAGTGTACCTGCAGGTATCTTGTGTGCTGCTAAAAAAGCTGGCACATGCGCTACGCCATGGTCGGCAGTTAAAAAAGTGAGATAATTTCCTTTGCCAAGTTTTTGATCAAGGTATTGTAAAAAATCAGCAATATCCTTATCAAGTCTTAAATAAGCATCTTGTACTTCAATTGAATTGGGGCCAAAGGTATGGCCTATATAATCTGTAGATGATATACTGACTGCTAAAAAATCCGGTACAATATTACTACCTAATTTTTCATTTTCAATAGCCTGTTTTGCAAAATCAAATGTAAAGGTGCTGGCATAAGGAGTGGTTCTGAATGAGGCATATTTACTTTCGGTGATAGCAGATAATTTATGCGGGAAAGTAGAAGTTTTTTCGCCCAAAATAGTGCCTTCATAGGGCATATCATCACCTGTACTTAGGTCATATTGCTCAATCGGCAATATGGTCACCCAGTCTTTGCTCATATACTTTGCAACTATATCCTTTGCATTAAAATCTTTTACCCAAACTGGAAGATCTGTCATATAGTATGTGCTGCTTATCCATTTTCCACCTTTGTCATCATACCAGTATGCTGCATTAGCACTATGGCCAGCAGGCAATATAGAGCCCCTGTCTTTTAATGCAATACCAATCACTTTGCTTTTAAAATTATTGCTCAATCTTAATTCATCCGTGATGGTGGTAGTCCACATATTTTCAGGGCTCATTTCACCAGCCTTACTACTATTGCCCACGGTATGCACCGTAGAATCTTCTGTACAATACACACTTTTATTGAGTGATTTATCAAACCAGTAATTACCTGCAATACCATGTATTGCAGGTACACTTCCTGTATAAACGCATGCGTGTCCAGGGGCTGTATAGGTAGGCGTATACGGTATAAATGTATTGTCGCAACTAAACCCTTCACCCATTAAACGTTTAAAACCATTGGCGGTATATCGTTGATTAAAGCGATATAAATAATCCCAACGCATTTGGTCTATTACAATGCCTACAACCAATTTTGGTTTCGGTGGCGGCTGTATCGTGGCAGTTGTTTTTGCAGACTGTGCAATTAAAGAAATTGCCGATACTAGTATCAAAGAAAAAAGAATAAACGATTTACGAATCATCCCATTGTTTTTTGTAAAGATACTTTTTAACTGTTCTAAAAGTTAATAAACATAGTTACCGCAACGTTATTTAATTTTGAGGGCAATATCCTAAATTTGCAGCCAAACTTAACCATTATACAAGCGATTATTTTTTAATATAATTGCACTGCATATTGAAAGTTTTGTTGCTACTGATTTTAGGTTAAGAGGGCTTTCCCGAATAGGTACTGTCGGGATAAGTGTAACGATGTTATACAAGGGAAGTGAAGCCTGGACAATAAATTTTAAATAATAAGCTTAATTATGGCAGACGTTTTTGAAAAATTAGTAAAGGATGGTGGGCCGCTTGGTCAACACAAAGACAGGGGGCATGGCTATTTTTTATTCCCGAAATTAGAAGGTGAATTAGGCCCACGCATGCATTTTAGAGGCAAAGAAAAGATAGTATGGAGTTTGAACAATTACCTTGGTTTAGTAAACCATCCGGAAGTAAGGAAAGCAGATGCAGAAGCTGCGGCTAAATATGGATTGGGTAACCCGATGGGTGCAAGGATGATGAGCGGCAATACTCAAATGCATGAAGCACTAGAAATCGTATTGAGTGACTTTGTTAACCGTGAAGATACCATGCTGCTGAATTTTGGCTACCAGGGTATCATGAGCTGTATTGATGCATTGGTAAACCGTCGGGATGTAATAGTGTACGATGCAGAAGCACATGCCTGCATTGTAGATGGGGTTCGCCTGCACATGGGTAACCGCTTTGCATTTAAACACAACGATATTGAAGATTGCGAAAAACAGTTAAAGCGTGCAACAGAATTAGCTGACAAAAACGGCGGTGGTATTTTATTGATAACGGAAGGCGTTTTTGGTATGGATGGTGAACAGGGAATATTAAAAGAAATTTGTAGGTTAAAAAAGAAATATGAATTCAGGATTCTGATTGACGACGCACATGGATTTGGTTATATGGGCCCTACAGGTGCAGGCGCAGATGAAGCACAGGGTTGCCAAAAAGATGTAGACCTTTATTTTTCTTCGATGGTAAAAAGCCTTGGCAGCCTTGGGGGTTTTATTTGCGGATCTAAAGACGTGATAAAATATTTACGTTACAATACCCGTTCTCAAATTTTTGCTAAAAGCATGCCTTTAATGGTAGTGGAAGGAATGCTTAAAAGAATGGATATGATTAAAACCATGCCTGAGCTTAGGGAAAAATTATGGAGCAATGTAAATAAATTACAAAAAGGATTAAGAGAACGTGGGTTTGATATCGGCCACACCAATTCGCCGGTTACCCCCATTTTCATGAAAGGCGATGTACCGGAAGCTACACAAATGGTGATGGACCTTAGAGAGAATTATCATATTTTTTGTTCTATTGTAGTTTACCCGGTTATACCAAAGGGTGATATCATTTACAGGTTGATACCAACAGCATCACACACCGATGAAGATATTGAAATAACACTAAAAGCTTTTGAAGCGACGAAGAAGAAATTAGATGCGGGGAAATATAAGGCGGCTGATATTCCGGATATGGCAGAGAAGGCATCTAAAGCTGATGCGTAAGTTCTTGTTATTTGCAAGTTAACGAAAACAACTATTGCCGCATTAAAAACTATTGTGGTTACTTTTATAAATACAAAATAACTTAAACTAAATAAACAATGACTAAAGAAGACGTTGCAAGAAACGATAACAAAGTTTTATGGATAGGCGCAGCCGTTGTTACGGTAT
>JBGSIG010000324.1:0-1834 GCA_041742655.1 Ferruginibacter sp.
GGCAGACAGAATTTACCGCATTGTTTTTAAGGCCAACATCAATGGTGGTAAAATATTTGAGGCTAATGTGATGCCGCCGGTTGCAGCAGCATTAAAAAGGGAATACCCGGAAGTAGAGGAAGCAACAAGACTTAACCAAAGTCGGGCAAAAGTTACTTATAATGATAAGTCATTTAAAGAAGATGGGCTGGTGTTGGTGGATTCAAATTTTTTCAGTGTATTCACATTGCCATTTATAAAAGGCAATCCGCAAACAGCCTTAATAGAACCCCATACTGTTGTACTTACAGAGGAAACTGCCAATAAATATTTTGGCAATGAAGAACCACTTGGTAAATTAATTATAATAGACAAGGAATCGTTTAAGGTAACCGGTATCATTAATAAAATTCCTGCAAATTCGCATTTCCATTTTGATCTGTTCGTTGCACTCTCCAACCTTCCTTATGCAAAAGATCCATCATGGCTTTCTTCAGGTATGTTTACGTACGTAGTGTTAAAAAAGGGATACGATTATAAAATGCTTGAGGCAAAATTGCCGGGCATGGTAGAAAAATATATGGGGCCGCAAATAGCCCAGTCAATGGGCTTGAGTTTAGCGCAGTTTCGTACCAAAGGAAATGCATTGGGCTTTGCATTGCAGCCATTAAAAGATATACACCTGTACTCGCAAAGTAACTATGAATTAGAACCCGGTGGCGATATAAAGTATATTTACATTTTCGGCGCCATTGCTATTTTTATGTTGCTGATTGCCTGTATTAATTTTATTAATCTTTCTACAGCGGGTGCTTCTAAAAGAGCAAAAGAAGTAGGTGTAAGAAAAGTAATGGGCGCTGGAAAATTTGAACTGGTAAAACAATTTTTAACAGAGTCAGTATTGATAACTTTTATTGCCCTGCTGATATCATTTTTATTTATTCAACTGGCACTGCCAATATTTAATGACCTCTCAGGAAAAAAGTTAAGCATTGGGTTTGATATTAAACCTTGGGCAACGTTGATAGCCCTGGGTTTATTGGTTGGGTTACTCGCCGGCATTTATCCTGCATTTTTTCTTTCTGCATTTAAACCTATAGCTGTATTAAAAGGCAGGCTGAGCGCAGGCACTAAAAGTTTTGGCTTAAGAAGCGGGTTGGTAGTATTTCAATTTTTTATTTCTGTTAGTTTAATAATTGGCACCATCATAGTGTACCAGCAAATGAGTTTTATACGAAACAAAAAATTGGGTTACAATAAAGAACAACTGTTGGTATTGCCCAACTCCTGGGCTTTAGGTAAAAATGAAAAAGTTTTTAAAGAAGAATTATTAAAAGACCCCCGTGTTTCAAACATCACCGCATCTGGCTACAAACCAGCAGGGCCCAGTAACAGTAACAATGCACTGGCATACCCTGAGGGAAAAGAAAACCAAATGATGAGAACACTGGAATATCATGTAGATGATAAATACATTCCAACATTTGGAATGGAGATGGCAGCAGGCAGAAATTTTTCATCGGCCTATGTAACTGATTCCACAGCCATCATTATTAATGAATCGGCCGTTAAAGCATTTGGCTGGGGTGCAGATGCCATCGGAAAAAAAATAACAAGGGAAAATAGCAGGCTGGGCCACAATTTTAATTACACTGTAATTGGTGTGGTAAAAGATTTTCATTTCAAGTCATTGCACGAAGCCATTACGCCGCTGCTAATGGTGTTGCAACCAGAATCAGGTTTGATCATTAAAACAAAAACAACGGATGTAGCAGGCTTGCTCAATTCAATAAAACAACAGTGGGCAAGGTATAATCCGGAGGAGCCATTTACTTATTCTTTTATGGATGACCTG
>JBGSIG010000325.1:0-2287 GCA_041742655.1 Ferruginibacter sp.
CCAAGCGGTAAATGAAGCATTAGATGCTTTCAGGACAGCCATCGACGCACTTTACAAAGCGACAGATAAAGTGATTGAGATTGAGAGTGGGCGTGATCCCGTTATTCGATTAGTTGAGCAAGTGATTGATCGGTACAAAGAAAACTTCAATGCGCTTGGTGGTTATGATACTCCTCGCAACAATGCCATCATGCGGGCCGTTTATGGCTATTGTCAGCGGTCGGCGCCAATTAATTTTATGCAGGCGTTTGCACAAGGGATTTATTATATAGATGCGAACAGTGAAAAGTTAAATCGCGCTCTCGAATATCGCAATCGGTCGGGTCATTCTATTTTGCCTCTTGATTCGGATCCTCAGGATCGTTTGGGTTATGAACATTTCGTGGGCTGGCGGCGTGAGAGCGGGCGCGCGTGGCGTAGTGAGTGGGCATGTTTGGGGCTGTCGAGATTACAAACTTTTTATCAAACAAAAACAGCAGCAGTTCTACAAACCTGTCATTCAACCACAGAAAACGTATTGCGCAATAATGTAGTTTGATGTTGGGCAATCAGTTCACTTGCAAAGATCGCCACTGAGGGTTGCCAACACGATTTAATAAACTGAGATAAAAGTGTTTGGTAATCCCAGGTGTTTGCTGTTGTTTTGATCCACCACAGTGCCCAGTTTTTCAAATAAGCCATGATCTTTTTGGGCAGAAACCCAGTTCACTTTCACCTGCTCACGAGCCTTTCGAATCGTGCGTGCATGCGGGAAATCTTCCAATACAACTGTAGTGTCTTCCAGGGGTTGCGTTCCCGGATAGTCGATACCTAAAAAATGAAAAGGTTTTTCAATGCTGCCGATGCGCGATTTTTTGCGAGACAATGTCAAATGCCGTTCATACAAAATATTCATCATCTTGCGACGACAGCGATTTAATTGTCTTTTTGTTTTGCAAAGAACGATGAGATCATCTTGATAGCGAACATAGGCGACATCCATGTGATCAAATGCGTCGTCAAGCGGCTTCAAATAAATCGCACTAAGAAATTGTGATCATCGATTGAATGCTCTTTGGCAACCAATCGTTAATTTCTCTCGCTAAAATATGGATATCATGATTGTGACGAGAACAAAGGCGCTTTTTGTAAATATTTGCAAAAAGCTTTTGACCGATAGCTTCCATCTCATCAAAGTGCCAACGCTTCATTTAATTATTTCTGTTTTAGAATATACTTCCAAGCCTCATTATCCTTTTAGCCATATTAAAATGCTAGCCACTAAAATGGTTCCCACAAATGTAATAGCAAGCTTGTCATAGCGGGTTGCTATTCGTCTAAATTGTTTTATGCGATTAAAAAATCGTTCAATGCAATTTCGTTCTTTATAAATGTATGCGATCAAAGTCTCCTGTTTTACACCAACGATTATAGCAATTGTAAACTGTTTTCCACGAACCATATTCTCGTGGCAAATCTCGCCACGGTGCACCTGTTCGAATGATCTAACAAACAGCTTCAATAAATAACCGATTATCTTTGGGCGGACGACCACCTGTTATGCGTGTCGGTAACAGTGTTTCTAATTTTTTCCATAACACATCATCAATCACCATCCTTGCCATTATCACTCCTGTCTACACTTAAATCGCAGGAGTATTACATGTTAGAGTGGTTTAGGGACACGACCTAGCATGCAAAAAGCCAATGAATCTCTACAAAATATTTTATCGTACGAACTGAAGTAACACAAAATGAATTTACATTTATACCTAAGCACTTAAAACTAGATGATATATATGTTTTGAAAGAGTACAGTAAAATCTGTAATGATCATACATTCAGTTACGGCAATAAATTCTATTTAATTACATCACCATTGAAATATTCTATTGCCAAATAAGAATTGAAAACCGTATAAATTAAGCAATAGCGGTTTTACCGCGCCTATTTTTGCGGTGCACCATTAGCTATTGCTAAAACAACCAATCAAGTTGAAATCATGAAGGAAGACGGGCAAGAGCGCATGCCTAAGGTTGTTTAAGCCCTGAAAAAACGTGATAAAAAGATGAGGAAGGAAAACGAGAAGTAGAAGTAGATTCAGACTATAAAAAGTTTGGCAAAAAAGAGGAAAAGACAAAAGAGGTAAAAAAAATATTTAAATTATGGCGGTTATCCAATGACATTGAAATAAAGTCGATGAAGATCTAACCTACCCTCTAACAAAGACCACTAAAACCACCCCTCTCACCGAGAGCGTTTATCAAATTTATTTTGATGATGAAGACATGTCGATTGATGAGGTAAA
>JBGSIG010000326.1:0-3417 GCA_041742655.1 Ferruginibacter sp.
ACAATGCCTCCTTTGCTTTTGCAACATAAAAAACAAGGGGGTACTACCCTTAATATTGAAACAACAAATTTTTAGGCTGTAGCCTTTGACTATAAAGTGTTACAGCATTTTTAAACCCGATTTTAGTCGGACAACAATGATTGTTTAACTAAATATTTAAAAGTAATGCGTCTATCTTTGCGCCTCAAAATAATACAATGAGAAATAGAACATTTACAATGATTAAGCCCGATGCAACAAAAAAAGGTTACACAGGGGCAATTTTAGAAAAAATAAATAGTGCAGGCTTTAAAATAGTGGGGTTGAAAATGCTTCACCTTTCTGCAGCAAAAGCCGGTGAATTTTACGCAGTACACCGTGAAAGGCCTTTTTATGGCGAACTGGTAGATTTTATGAGTAGTGGGCCTATTACCGCAGCCATACTGGAAAAAGAAAATGCTGTAGATGAATTTAGAATTTTAATTGGTGCCACCAATCCCGCCCAGGCAGCAGAAGGAACTATCCGTAAATTGTACGCAGCTTCCATTGGCGAAAATGCTATTCATGGAAGTGATAGCGATGCAAATGCATTAATTGAGGGTGATTTCTTTTTTAGCAAACTGGAGCAGTTTTAACAATAGAATTTGATAATAGGCCGGTACTTAAAAAGTAGCGGCCTTTTATATGTTACAATTGCCTGTTATCACTTGTAGATTCAGACGAGATGCCCTTTACATTTTGCCATCCTGCAATTATTTTACCTCTGACAAAATATTCAGGGAGAAAATTCTCATTGACAGGGCTGATTATTGGAAGCATGACTCCAGACTTTGAATATTTTTTAGAATGAAAGTTCAAAGCAATTTTAGTCATACAATAGCAGGGCTTTGATACCTGAACTTGCCAGTTGGAATTTTGCTTGCATTTGTATTTCATAACATCATTCGTAATTCGCTCTACGACAATTTGCCAAATTTTTTTAGTGAAAGACTTGAAAATTTTAAAGCTTTTACGTGGAACGAGTATGGCAAAGCGCATTATTTTGTAGTTATTATTTCAACTTTACTGGGTGCCGCTTCTCATTTATTTTGGGACAATTTCACTCATATTGACGGGTATTTTGTTCGGGTGTTTTCGGGGCTGCAACACAGTTTTGATATTGCCGGCAATAAAATACCAGTTTTCAAAATACTTCAACATTTGAGTACTTTACTCAGTGGATTTTTTCTCGCCCTTGCCTTTTATCGGTTGCCGATAACTATTTCAGCAAAGCAGCAAATAAATTTAAAATATTGGATTTCTATTTTGATAATAACTTCTGGAATTATTGGGTTGCGGCTTGCAATAGGATTTGATAAAAACTTTTTAGGCCAATTGATTGTGACAAGTATTACCGCCTTTTTGATCTCTGTGATAATTGCTCCTGTCTTGTCGCAACAGAAAATATAACTGTAGCTAAGGCTCATTTAATAGCAAGGTTTTTTGAAACTCTGCCTCCTCCAAACAAAACCTCAAAACGTTTCATGGTGATTAATTCACTAACGGTTTTACTGTATAACCCTCCTTTCGCAACAATTGAATCAATCCCATTTTACCTACCAGGTGGCCAGCTCCTACTGCAACAAATACTGCTTTTTTCTTCATGATGTCTTTTAACTGCCCAACCCAGTTTATATTTCTATTATCTAATAAAATTTCCTGATGTTCTTCTACCCCCATTTCACTCTTATTAAAAAGATTTTCTATTTCATTTAGTTGCTGGCTTTTGTAAACATTCATCATTGTATCGAATAATTGTTTATTTGCGGCCATACTATCAATGGATTTTAATAATTCTTTAGCCTGATCTTCGTATGGGATACTGTCAAAAACAGATGCCTGAAACTCCATTGTTTCAAGTCCTTTTATTTCTTTCTTTTCAAGTTTGGCCAATTTCAATAATTCTTCTTCTACTCCCGACACTGTCTTGCATGGCATCATTTTAGGATAAAGCATTGCCTCCAGGAAAAACGGCTTCATTTTTTGTACCAGTGCCATAGGCATGTGAAGACTGTCCCTGAAATAATCTTCCACTTTTTTATAATCAACCGGTGAATACAACTCCTGCAAGGTTTTACCATCTTTCATGTTCATAAATAATATACCACCAAAAATTGTTGCCGGGTCATCCAGGTCCATTTCCATGTATATCATATCCGAAAGATTGACTGCGGCTTTTAACTGGCTGCTAAAAACAATATCATTTTTACACATTAAATGAAATGTACCAAACAGGTAAGATGGTTGCTGAAGTCCATTTCCGCTCACTTCCCAAAGCAGGCTGTTGTCATTTTTATTGACGACTAAATTGGCTTGTTTTGTTTGCGCATTACAAGAATAAAAAACACTGAGGAAGGCAACGATTTTTATCAGTTTCATATTTTTATCAAAAGTTATTTTAAAATATTATACAAGCTACCGCCTTTATCAAACAACCTTTCAATTTTTCTCTCAGTTGCTGCATCTTTTTCCACAGGCGGCGCATGATGCGGTTTTATTCTTGCATCAAAAATCAATGGCCCATTGCAGCCCCAGTGTTTATTAAACGTAAAGCTATCAATACCATGAATATCGTGAGATGGATTGCACCGGGTAAAAGACACCCACAAAAAATTGCGCAAACTATTGGCTGTAAAACCGGCATCATCACAGATAACCCATAGCGGAACGTCTTTTAATTCATCGGTTTTATCACAGAGTTGCAGGTTTAAAGTTTCAATTTCTTCGGCGGCCGTTTGGTAATTTACAAATGGTTTTGTTTGCAAGGCAATAACGCCGGGCATTACCAACACTGCATGTTCAAAATTTTGTAACTCCTTCAAACATCCGGGAACTTCTGTTGCCAACGTTCTTATTTCATCGCCGTAGGCAGCTATTACCACTTTGCTTCCGGTATTTAAACCAGTACCTGAATAGTCTAATGTATCGATGGTGGTATTGGTGTAAAAATGAATATCCCTCGTAAGATCTATGCGACGCAAAATATATTCAAAATATGCGGGGATATGTTTGGTTGATAGTTGATTGTTGTCGTCGGCCGCAATGAATAAAAACTTGGCAAGACTCAATTGCCCTGTTCCCAGGATATGGTTGGCAATAGTTAATATTTCCGCAGGTTGTTTGCTCAACGAATAAGGCGTGTATCTTTCACTGCCCACTGCTAACAATAACGGGTGTACGCCAGCAGCGTCTACAGCCTGCACTTCTTTCAGTCCCGGTATCTCAGCCTGTAATGCACTGCCTGTAAGCTCGTGTATGAGTTGGCCAAAACTGGTATCCTCCTGTGGTGGACGGCCTACTACAGTAAATGGCCAAATAGCATTTTTTTTAGCGTACACTTTATGAACCCGCAGCAATGGAAAAGAATGTTTCAGGCTGTAGTAGCCCAGGTGATCGCCA
>JBGSIG010000327.1:0-5455 GCA_041742655.1 Ferruginibacter sp.
TTTTGGGAAATGACGACAGAAGTAGGAGCACCCATTGTGGCTGCATTAAGCAAAGCGGATGATGCCTTACGTAAAAAAATAAAGAATGAGGTTTTTGAATTGATAAGCCAACGGTATACGGAGGGTAAGGTATCAATAGACGCCAGTGCTATTGTTATAAGCGCTGATAACTGACGGAGTTATTGTCTTATTTAAACAAAAAAAATGCTTGCACCTGCAAGCATTTTTTTTGTTCTTTTAAAAAATAATTTACAAAGTAGTATTGGTTTTAACAAGGTTTCCGTCCTTATCGAAAAATACATAATTTGTAGTAATTCCTTTTTTAACCTGGTATCTGTACAAAGTTGGATCTTTTGGATACTCAACCATTGCAACTGCTTTCAACTTCCAGTCACGGTATTTACTTTTAGAGAAAGAATCTTTTGCAGGGTCTGGCACTTCAGATTTTTTAATGAACCACTCTGTATAATCCCATTCGCCACTAATACTGTAATGGGCTTTACAAGGCACGCCATCCATTTTAAAAGCCGCAAAATAGTTAACCACACTATTTGTCCATTTAACATCTTTGGCATCTTTGTATTTTTCCTGGAACTGAGTTTGAGCCTTATCGGGTACGTTAATAACCTGTGCATTTACTGAAGCAATACTAAATAAAATAAGGGCGAACAGAATTAATTTCTTCATAATAAATAATTTTTTATGTTTTTTTTAAAGGTTGGTTGTTGTGACACAGCATCAATGAACTGGTGCGGTGAAATTACAACAAAAATTTATACAAACAAAAGTGCATGCGTTTTTTTAGGCACTGAAGCATAGGCCTCACTTATCGTTCATTGCTATTTTCACAATAATAATAATTAGTTAATGCAGAGCAGTAATCATGCCACTTAAAAAGGATTGTGCTATCGCCCTTTCATTGTAATTAATTGCAACAAGCAACACTGCTGTTTTGTTCACTAACTTGTTTAATCTGAGTATCACATGCTTTAAGTTACAACATTGGTGTAATAAATAAAAGCAGCTACACATCACCGTGTAGCTGCTTCTTAATTTTAAAAAGGAGAAAATGAAGCGGTAGAAAAAATTATTTTTCTTTTGTAAAGGTGTACGAACCACCCCCTTGTTTTAATGTCATTTCGTTTTTAGCAGTATCAAATATTACCTCAATGCCTGCAGCCGCAAAACTAAAAGTATCCTTACCTGTGTTTTCAAGTGCGAATTTTTCCTGCCCGGTGGCTTCTGCTTCCAGCGTATCACCGTCTTTGGTAAATGTAATTTTAAGAGGAAGGCTTTTGGTTGCGTAAACACCCAAATATTTGTCAAGGTTAACCGCCGGTTCTGCCTTTGCCTGGCTCGAGGCCCAGCTATTGTTTTTTTCGTTGGCATCCATAAATATGCCGCCATCTAATTTCAGGTAGGTTACTTTCTTTTTCGTTGCTATATTGATGGTGGTAATTTGTTGGTTCTTTTCCCAAATACCGGCAGTTTGGTGAAACGTTTCTTTTGAACTATCACTATATTCTACCAATACATCAGTAGGCACTGCAAAGCCACCAATATTTTTTATTACAACTGCAACGCCATTTTTATCAGGAGTTACTTTTTCCACTTCCAGGTCAATATAATTTGTACTCATAAACCAGTTGGCAAAATACCAGTTTAAATCTTTACCGGATAGGTTCGAAAAACTATTGAACATATCCCATGGTATAGGATGTTTGCCGTTCCAGCGATCCATAAAACCATGCAAAGATTTTCTAAATAAATCATCGCCCAACATATCTTTCAATGCCAGGTAGGCCAATGCAGGCTTGCCATATTCGTTATGGCCCATTGCTTGTCCGCTCAAAATATTTGTGGGCGTAATTATAGGAATTTGGGTTTCGTCGGAAGGGTTTAATGCCCAGCCCGCCACCCGGAATTGTTTAAAAAATGTATTCGCTTTTTCTTTACCTAAATCTTCCTGGCCTATTAAATTTTCAAATGCTGTTGTCCAGCCTTCATCCATAAATCCATAACGATGCTCATTAATGCCCATGTAAAAAGGAAAATAACTATGCCCCACTTCGTGTTCGGTAATAAAGCGTTGAATCACATCATCAGGTTGCGGACTATCATTGGCCATCATTGGGTATTCCATATCGGCAAAGCCTTGTACAATAGTACTTTTTGGAAACGGATAAGCCACGCCAGGCCAATAGTTACTGTACCAGTCAAGTGAGTGTTGAATATGCTTTACCTGGTTATGAAAATTACCGGCTTTATTAAGGTATGCAGATTGGCAGCTTGCCCGGCGACCGGTTTTCTTATCAACTATTACACTGGCTGCATCCCACACATAATGATCGCTGATGCAGAAAGCCATATCGCTTACATTGGTAGCTTGCCACTGCCAGGTATTCATGGCATTTTGGGCTGTAATATTTTTTGCCTCAATGTCTTGCTGTGTTGCCACATTTATCACCTCATCACTGGTAAAGCTCTTATTGAATTTTTCAAAAAAAGTGGGTTGTAATACCTGGGCTGCATTTAGTAACTCGCCTGTGCCCCAAACCAAAAAGTTTTTAGGAACCATTATTGAGGCCGTGTAATCATTAAAGTCGTTATAAAATTCCTGGGCATCGGTAAAGTCCATCTTATCCCAGCCATGTACATCATCCATCACGGCTACTCTCGGATAAAAATATGCCAGGAAAAAACTCGTGCTGTCTAATTTACCTTCCCGGCCACTTTGTTCGCTTAAGTCGTAATGCCATGCAAAAGTCAACTGTACACTATCACCTGTTGCCACCGGCTTATTTAATTTTACCTGTTGCCATGTGCTTCCCTGCTGGTCTCTGAATTTTACTTCCTTTCCGTTTTCGGTATATTTATTAATGTGCACCCCTGTAGTTAAATAATCTGCTGCCGCAGATCTTTGCCTGGCTGTACCTGCGTTGTGAATGTTCATAATCAATTTTACGATGATGCTGGTAATAGGCTTAGGGCTATTGTTGAAATAAGTGATGGTTTCATTGCCCCGCACTGTTTTTGATGGCGGTGCCACTGTTACATTAATATTGTAACGGCCATGGTTTTGCCAATAATTTTTACCGGGCTTACCATCCATGCTCCTGGTTTCGTTGGTAAATGCCTTTCTTACATTTTCGGGCATAAATAAAGGCTGTTGTGCATACGTCGCTGAGGTAGCCAGCAGGCAGATTAAGATAACTGTCTTGTTCATTTTTATATTAAATTTTCATTGAAAATAAAGAAGGATGCCAAGTTCTGCCTATTTATTATACAAAAGGCAACTTGAGGGGGTGATTGTAGCTTGCTAAAGGTATGCCAGCTTTATGGCTGGTTTGCTGGTAGTGGTATTTAATGTCCGGTTGAGATCTGCGATTTTTACATTATAGCCAAAAGCACATTGCCTGGAGAGCATAGTGCAATTAATTTAGAGTTACGCAGCCAATTCCCAATACTGCACGTAAACGCCTAATAAAATATGCCAGACAAGATAATGCCCCCATCTTACTGATAAAGTTGCAAGAAAACCAGCTTTGCGATAATAAACGGCCTGAAACAGATTCATTGCGATGCCCGAAATGGCAGCATATGCAATAAACCAAGTAGCACCGGGTGACCACTGTTCAATCGGCTCTCTTAATGAAGTAATAACAGCAGCTATCCAAAAAATTATATTTGAATATTTGCCTTTAAAAATCCAGCGGCCTAATAATAGCAAAGCAGTTATTGGTACCAGGCGATAAAAAATTTCTATTTCTAATGAGCCTGAAGTAAATAAGAAAATTGAATAAGGAAATGGCTGAAGAAAAGGCGGAAGGCCATCGTATGGCTGTGGATGCAAAATCAGTTTTATAACTATGAGATCCAGTATTCCAAAGAATAATCCAATAAGTAAGGGTTCAAAAAATCTTTGCTTCTTTGTTACGGATGTTTGTAATACTTCAGGTAAGCCGGCTTCTTTTTGCAATAAAATAAAGGGAAGGCCAACAAACAAAATAGCAATATTTAACCAGCTCCATACCCTTATATTATTTTGTGATAGCGACAAGCGATTGCCCCAAATGACCGTGACAATTGAAATAGATATAAGGAAGAGAAAAACGAACAGAGATTTGGTTTTGTCTTTTGACAGCCATGAATTCATTCAATAAAGTTGTGAAAAATAATTTATAATAAAAATTACTTCAATTAATTAACGAGTACTATAAAAAATAGTAATGTAGTTCCTAAAAACTTAGGGGTGCCCGTTGAACCAGGTTTTTAATTCGTCCAGTGTATTATTCACTTTTGTACCATCTGCCCACCAATCATGAAAAGTAAATGGGTAGGGTACAAGTTTTTTATCAACTCCCAGAGTGCTCAGCGTATAGGCCATCCCGGTACTTTGGTCGGGGTTTACAATTGGGTCCAGTTCGCCATAAAAAAAGATAGTAGGAGCACTGGTTTTGCCCGCCTGAAATTGGGGGCTGCAAGTCTTATATCGCTCTTCAGAAGCAGTTGTTGCGGGAAATAAAGACATGCCTAAAAAAGGTTTTAAAATGGGGTCGTAAATAACCGCGTTATAATATGCCAGCGAAAATAAATTTGTTGGTCCGGCCATAGAACCTGCAGCCTTCACTTTTCCATTACCATTTCTGGTATATGCGTAACATAATGCCAAATGCCCGCCGGCGCTATGTCCCACTACATATACCTTCTGGCCATTAAAAGTATACTCAGTTTCTTTTCTCGAAATATATTGAACGGCGCTGTCAACATCATCCAATTGCATTTTATAATTGTCGGGTGTATTTAGAGTAAGACTGTAATTGATATTGGCAACGGCAAATCCTCTTTGCTTTAAGCCTTTCACCATCCAGGATAATTCTGTTTTATCACCGGTCGACCAGCCTCCGCCATGGATAACTACAACGAGTGGTGTATTTAAAGTTCGGTCGCCTGGTAAGCCAAGATCAAATTTTTGACTTGCATTTGCTCCATAAGAAATATTTTGAATGGTGGTATCGCCGATGGCAGCAACCGGTTTGGGAGGTACAGCTTCTGGTTGACAGCTAACCAATAAACCCGTAATGAATATAAAAAGGAAGAGTTTTTGTAGTTGCATAGGTTTTTTCATTGATATGAGAGGCTGAATTTTTAGCTTTAGTTAAAGCTATTTAAATACCTGTCGCTATCGCTCTAATGCCTGTTATTAAATTGCCAAAATATTTTTTTAATAAAATAGCGTGGATTTCTTTAATTAAACGCATTTTAGCAAAAGATATTTTGACATCACCCAATGCCCGCCCTAAAAATATCGGGAAGGTCAAATAGATCGGAACAGAATGTTGGTGCAAAAAGGTAATAATACCAGTTATAGCGGACTTTGGCTGTGTTATGAGACTGAAAAATTAATTCAATCTGTAAAAAAAGTAACTACCCCCATCGTCTCATGGAAGCTTTC